>NZ_JBHVPD010000037.1:1469-79450 GCF_042887525.1 Kitasatospora sp. NPDC057936 | reverse complement strand
TACAGCGCGCGCCGCATCCGCGCCTACCTGCGCCGACGCGCAATCAGCCACACCATCCCCGAGCCCCGCGACCAGCGGGCCAACCGCCTGCGGCGAGGCAGCCGGGGCGGCCGGCCCACCGGATTCGACAAGGAGACCTACAAGAGGCGCAACGAAGTCGAGCGCACAATCCACCGCCTCAAAGGCTTCCGAGCGGTCGCCACCAGGTACGACAAGCGCGCCTACGTCTTCCACGGCACCGTCACCGTCGCATCAATCCGACTCTGGCTCCGACGATGATCCGCCGTACAGAACCTAGCGTACTCGCCGCCGCGGGGTCGGGAAGGGCTGACGTGGGGCCGGGAAGGGGCGACGTGGTGTCAGCGGTTCGGGCCGGACCCCGCCGCGGTGATCCGGTACATGACTGCGCCGTGAGCCGGCACCTCGGCGGCGATGGCGTCCGTGGTCTCGCCGGTGGTGTGTTCCCAGAGGTCGCGCAGGACGTAGTGGTCGGCGGCGGGCAGGCCGACGGCGTACGCGGTCGTGGAGATGACGGCGCGTTCGGCGTTCTCGTTGAAGAGCGTGACGGCCACGGAGCCGTCGGCGAGGGGTTTGGCCAGGACGTCGAGGCCGTTGGCCATGGTGACCGGCCGGCCCTGCTTGCCGAGCGGGTCCTGGTCCACGGCGATGACGTCGGTGTTGCCGAGGATCGCCATGGTCCGGGGGGTGGCCCTGGTCAGGTCGGTGCCGGCGAGCAGCGGGGCGGCCATGGCGGCCCAGAGCGAGAAGTGGGCGCGGTCCTCGTCGGCCGTCATGCCGTTGCCGACCTCCAGCGCGTCGGGGTCGTTCCACGCGCCCGGCCGGGCGCGGTCCGCGAGCTGGACGTTGACGTGGAAGATCTCCAGCATCCGGCTGTAGGTGGGTCTGATGTCGTCGGTGGTCCGCCACAGCTGCCCGATCTCGGCGCCCCAGTCGGCGACGTCCTGTTCGCCCCAGTTGCAGAGGCTGTAGACGATGGGACGGCCGGTGCGGGCCAGGGCGTCGCCCATCGTCCGGTAGCGCTCGCGGGCCGGGGTCGGCTGGTTGCCGGGGCAGCTGTCGTACTTCAGGTAGTCGACGCCCCAGGAGGCGAAGGAGTCCGCGTCCTGCTGCTCGTGGCCGAGGCTGCCGGGGTAGTGCGCGCAGGTCTCCACGCCGGCGCTCTCGTAGATGCCGAGTTTGAGGCCCCTGGCGTGGACGTAGTCGGCCACGCCCGCGATGCCGTGCGGGAACTTGACCGGGTCCGGCACGAGGTGCCCGTCGGGGCTGCGCTCGTGGGTCATCCAGCAGTCGTCGATGTTGACGTACTCGTAGCCGGCCGCCTTCAGGCCGGTGGCGACGATCGTGTCGACGGTCCGCTCGACGAGCTGCTCGCCGACCTCGCAGCGGAAGGCGTTCCAGTCGTTCCAGCCCATGGGCGGGGTGAGGGCCAGGGCGGCACCGGCCGGCGCCGCGGCCGGGGCCGGCGTCGGGACCGGCGCTGCGGCCGTCGGGGCGACGGCGAAGGGTGCCACGCTCAGCACGGCCGCGAGCGCCGTGGCCCAGAGTTTGCGCATCGTTCCTCCAGTGGGGCGGAGAGCAGCGAGGTGATTGCTGCGGAAGGGAACTGATGCTTCGAAATCTGCGGACGCCGGAGGGACGTCAACCGCGGATGCCCCCATGACCACTCGAACGTGTCGGCCGCAGGTCCGGGCGGGCCTGCGGCCGGCGCCCGGTGGTGGGGCGTCCCGGCTCCGGTGTGCGGCACTGGCATACCGGCCGCCGGGACACCGGCCGCAGGGTCGCTGGCCGCCGGGTCACCGGTCCCCGGGACACCGGCCGCAGGGTCGCCGCACTGTCAAGGGCACAACCGGAGCGGCGCGTTCGGCAGTAGCCTCTAACGGCTCGTCAACAATGGCCTTAGCAGCATGAATTGGAGATGACGGTGGCCGAAGGACTGCCCGCTGCGGGGGACGGTGGCGGGGACGGCGGGCCGGGGGCCCGGCTGCACGAGCGGGAGGCCGAGCTGCGGTCCGCCGGGCAGGCGATCGGGGCGCTCGCCCGGCCCGGGGACGGGAGCGGCAACTGCGGGCCCGGCGGGAGCGCTTCGGGGGAGGTGCTGCTGTACACCGGCGCGGCCGGCCTGGGCAAGACCGCGGTGCTGACCGAGGTCCGGCGCGAGGCGGCGGGCGCGGGCTGCACCGTGCTGTTCGCCCGGGGCGGGGAGCAGCGGCGCCACGAGCCGTTCCACGTGGTGCGCCAGCTGGTGCAGCCGGTGCTGGCGGGCCTGTCCGACGGGGAGCGGGCGCGGGTGCTGGGGCCGTGGGAGGACATCGTGGGCCCGGCGGTGGGGCTGTTGCGGCCCGGCGGGCAGCTCGACCCGCAGGGGGTGCGCGACGGGCTGGACTTCGTGCTCACCCGGCTCGTCCAGCTGCGCCCGCCGGTGGCGGTGATCGTCGACGACCTGCACTGGGCGGACCCGGAGTCGCTGGGCTGGCTGGCGGGTGTGGCGGTGCGCGCCCGTGAGCTGCCCGCCCTGCTGGTCCTGGCCTGCCGTGACGAGTTCCCCGACGGCGTCCTCGCCCTGGAGCGCACGTTGGCCGCCGCGGCCGACCGGTGCCACCGGCTGCGGCCGCTGCGGCCCGCCTCGGTCGCGCACCTGGTGCGCGAGGCCCTGGGCGACGGGGCGGAGGACGCCTTCTGCCGTGACGTCTGGTCGGTCACCGCCGGGAACCCGTACGAGACCACCGCCCTGCTGCGCGAGGTCCTCGACCAGCAGCTCGACCCGGTCGGCGAGAACAGCGCGCAGCTGCGCGAACTCGCCGCCAACGCGCGGGGGATGACCCTGCGGCACTGGCTGGACAAGCTCGGCCCCACCGCGCTGCGCTTCGCCTGGGCGGCGTCGATGCTCGGCACCGACATCCGCCCGGAGCTCGCCGCCGCGATCTGCGCCCAGAGCCCGGACACCGCCGCCGGATCGGTGCGGGAGCTGCGCCGGCACCGGGTGCTGACCGGCACGCCGGGCGGGCGGCTGGAGTTCGTCCACCCGCTGGTGGCGACCTCGCTCTACCAGTCCATGCCGCCGGCGACCCGCACCGGGATGCACGGAGTGGCCGCCGTCGAGGTGGAGAACGCGGGCCTCGGCCTGCTGGCGGCCTCCCGGCACCTGCTGGAGCTGCTGCCCGAGGGCGACGGCGCCATCGTGGCCAAGCTGCGCCGCGCGGCCCGCGAGCACCTGGCCATCGGCGCGCCGGAGGCCGCCCAGCGCTGTCTGCGCCGGGCCATCAGCGAGCCGCCCGCCGACGAGGACCGGGCCACGGTGCTCTACGAGCTCGGCTGCTCGGCCCTGCTCACCGATCCGGCGACCACCGTCAACCAGCTGCGCCTGGCGCTCGCCGAGCCGGACGGGCTGGACCCCGGGACGCGGGTGGACGCGACGTTCCGCCTCGCCCAGGCCCTGGCCCACAGCAACCGGCTCGACGAGGCCGCCGCGGTGTGCGCGGAGGAGGCCGCGCGGACCTCGCCGGGGCCGGGGCGGCTGCGCCTGGAGGTCGCGCACTTCATGTTCGCCGTGTTCCAGTCCGTGGACGAGGACGGGCCGGGGCGCTCCAAGCGGCTCGCGGAGTTCGCGCGGATGCTCGACACGGTCGGCCTGGCCTTCACCGACGCCGACGCCGACGTGGACGAGGACATGGACGAGCGGCCGCTGTTCGAACAGGACGGCCTGGCCCACGCGGTGGCCGTGCTGCGCTGCTGGGACCTGACGCTGCGCGGCGCCGACCGGGAGCGGGCGCTGGCCCTGGCCGAGTCCGCGCTGCCGCACGGCCGCCTGCCCTCCAGCCTGGGCTGGACCAACACCACCTGGGGCTTCGAACTGCCCGGCATCCTCGGCATCAGCTACCTGTACGCCGACCGCGTCGACCGGGCCGAGGAGCTGTTCACCGAGGCGGTGCGCGCCTACGAGGTCGCCGGGTGGAGCGGCGGTCACCTCGGCTTCGCCCACCTGCTGACCGGCATGCTCCGCTTCCGCTGCGGCGCCCTCGCCGAGGCGGAGGACCACCTGCGCCGGGCGCTGCGCATCGCCGGGCGGATCGGCCCGGGGATCCCGCTGCACTGGGACGCGGTCGGGGCGCTGGCCGAGACGCTGGCCGCGCGCGGGCGGCTGGCCGAGGCCCTGGAGCTCGCGCACGAGCACGGCTTCGGCCCGCCGTACCCGAGTGTGATGGTCCTGCCCGACGCGCCGACGCTGTACGGCCGGCTGCTGCTGGCGCGGGGCGACGCGCCGGGGGCGGCGCAGGCGCTGGCCGCCGCCGGCGCGGCCCTGGACGCGCGCGGGTGGCGCAACACGGTGTGGGCGCCGTGGCTCGCCCACCTGGCCCGCGCGGTGGCCGGCGACGAGCCGGAGCGGGCCCGCGCGCTGGCCGGGGAGGCGGTGCGCCGGGCCAGGAAGTCGGGCACGGACTCGGCGATCGGCAGCGCGCTGCGGCTCGGCGCCTCGGTGCACGAACGGGCGGACGCCGCCGAGCTGCTGGCGCAGGCCGTGCGGCACCTGGAGCGCTCCCCCGCCCGCTACGAGCACGCGGTGGCGCTGGTCGACCTGGGCGAGACGCTGGGCACCGGATCGGGCGCGCGCGACGCGCTCGCGCGCGGGCTGGAGCTGGCCACCCGGTGCGGCGCCGACGGCCTGGCCGACCGGGCGCGGGCGCTGCTGGGCTGATTCACAGGGGCAGTTCGACCGTCAGGGGCCGGTGGTCGGACACCTCGCTGCGGGAGGCGTGGCCGTACGGGGTGCCGGCCACGCCGCTGGTCAGGATGTGGTCGAACTGCACCAGCGGGCGGTGCGAGGGGTAGGTCCGCGCGCGGACGGCGTCGCGCCAGGCACCGTTCCGTCCAGCGGAGTCGCGCGGTGCGGCGAGCAGTTCGGCGGCGCTCAGGACGGTGCGCGGGATGGCGCCGACCAGGTTGAGGTCGCCGAGCAGGACGTGCGGGCGCGGCAGGCCGGCGATCCAGCGGCGTAGGAACAGCAGCTGGCGCACGTTCTGCCCGGGGACGGTCGACAGGTGCGCGGCCACCACCGTGAACGGCCCCCGCCGTCCCTCGACGACCGCCGCCAGCGCGGCGCGCGGCCGGTCGCGGGACCAGACGAGGCCCTGCTTGCCGGGTATGCGCAGCGGCACCGCGATCGGGGCCGGCGCGAGGCGGGCGGCCCGCCACGCGTGCACCGGCAGGCGTGACAGCAGTGCGACGCCGTGGGAGGGGCCGCGGTCGTCCGGGTCCGCGTCGTCGGGTCCGTACACGCGCAGCCCGGGGCGGGACGGGTCGAGGAGCCAGCCGCGCCCGAGGACGGCGTGGCCGTGGAGCGCGGAGGCGTAGCGCCAGTGGGCGGCCGCCACCGCGCGGGCGACCGCGCCGGCCTGGTCGACGCCGCCGGAGCGCTCCTGGAGCCGGTCGACCTCCTGCAGCGCCACGACGTCGGCGTCCAGCGCGGCGACGGCCTCGCACAGCGGCCGCTCGGGAGCGGGCATGTCCCGCATGGACGCCGGGCGGCCGTCCGCCCCGACCGGCCTGCCGTGCAACACGTTGAACGTCGCGAGGCGCACCCGCTGGGTCATCGTCATGCCCCGGACGCTACCCGGACGCCGCGTCAGCCCTGCGCCTGCCCGGGGACGGTGAGGGGCCCGACGCCGGCCATGACCCAGGACGGGAAGTGGGCGAGGGGGATCGCGGCCGAGGCGGGGGCGTCCGGGCGCACCGATCCGGCGGGGAAGAACGCCACCCAGCAGCGCCGGCACAGCCAGCCGGCCTGCCACACCCGCATGTGGCGCTGCCACAGCGCCTGCCGCTCCGGCAGGCCCTGTTCGGCGGCCCGGGTGCGCGTGTCGCGGCTCTTGGTGTGCACGACGAGGCCGATGGCCGCCAGGATCCCGGGCAGGAGGAACACGCCGACGCGGCGGCCCAGCTGGTAGGCGGTCGAGTACCCGTCCGTGTTCTCGGTGGAGTTCGCCAGGGAGACGAGGCCGAGCAGGCAGAGGGCCCCGGCGATGGAGAAGAGCACGATCGCGGCGGTGTGCATGCGGATGCGGACCGGCCCCGGCTCGGGCGGCGGGGCCAGCAGCGCCCGCACTCCCCCGTCGAGGCGGACGTCCGCCAGGGCTTGCGGCACGGGGACGCACTCGTCCGGTGCGGCACACTGGGGGCAGGCCACGGCCATGGGTCAATTCCTCCTACGAGTCGATGAGTTGTGCGCATGCTTCGCCGGCCGGGTGCTCACGGTTCCCCCCATGGAGCGCTTCGGGGCCGAACGGCCGCGCGCATGCGGACGCTATCAGCGCCCTTGCGCGCGCTCAACGTCGATTGACCAGGGGTGACGCGGCCGGGGGGCAGCGGGCGCGGAGGATGGCCGAGAACCGGGCCCTGTCCGGCGGGTTGGTCCCGTAGCGTTTGCCCTCCGAAGTGTGGACTTGGGGAGGGTCTTGTGAAGTATCGGGTGACGAAGGTGCGTTGGGTGGGTGCTCTGGCCGCGGCGGGGGCGCTGATAATGGCCGGGGCCGGTAGCGCGGGGGCGGACGGGACGGACGACGGCTCCAGCGGGCCGGTGCGGGGTGTGCCGCGGACCGTCGAGCTGGGTACGTCACCGGTCTCGGTGGCGGTCACTCCGGACGGGCGCAAGGCGTACGTCTCGGTCAAGGACGGCACACACGGCGCCAGGCTGAAGGTGGTCGACACCCAGAGCGGGGCCGTCACCGCCACAGTGACGCTGACCACCGGGTTCGGGGCCGACGCCGGGCCGGTGACGCTCAGTCCGGACGGCTCGCGCGCCTACGTGCTGTTCGGGACGAGCCGCAAGGTGCCGCTGTCCGTGCTGGGCACCGTCGACACGGCCACCGACACCCTCGTCTCCAGCACGGACGCCCCCGACCAGCCGCGCCCCGACGGCACCAACCCCGGGGGCCTCGGCTCGCTGGCGGTGAGCCCGGACGGGTCGCGGGTCTACGTCACCCAGGACGGGCCCGCGGCCTTCCACCGTCCGCCCCTGGAGGGCGCCCGCGTCCTGGAGTTCTCGCCGCAGCAGCAGGCGTACACGGCCGCCGTGCCGGTGCCCGGCCACTACCTGGGGTCGGTCGTGGCACGGGCCTGCGGCGACGACGCGTACGTCGGCACCGACGAGGGCCTGGTCCACCTGGACACCGGCGCCGAGCCCCCGGCCGTGGCCGGTACCGTCGCCGCCACCGCCGGCACCGTCGTCGCGCTGGCCCTCTCCCCCGACGGCACCCGCCTGTACGGGGTGGGCGACACCGGCACGGGCTACACCGTCGACACCGCCACCGACACCGTCACCGCGACCACGAACATCGCCCCCGGCCAGCGCCTGGAGAACCCGTCGGTGAGCGCGGACGGCACCCGGCTCTACGCCATCGCGCAGCAGTCGGCGGTCCTGTCCGTCGACACCGCCACCGGCGCCCCCGTCCCCGGCGAGGGCGTCGGCGGCCTCGCCTACGTGACGGGCCTGGCGGTCGGGCCCGACGCCCACACCTTCTACGTCGCCGGCAACGGCAGCCTGCGGATCATCGGGTACTGACCCGCGCCGCGTCACCACGCCACGTCACCGGGCTGCGGCCGCCTGCGCGCGCAGGAGCTTCTTGTCGGGCTTGCCCGCGTCGGTGAGCGGCAGCTCGGTCAGGAAGGTGACGTGGGCCGGCTCGTGCAGCGGGCCGCGCCGGGTGCGCACCAGGGCGCGCAGCTCCTGCGGGTCGGGGCGGCTGCCGGGGACGGGGACGACGACGGCGTGGACGCGTTCGATCCGGTTGGCGTCGGGGGCGCCGAAGACCGCGCTCTGGTGCACCCGGGGGTGGGAGTTGAGGATGTCCTCCACCTCGGAGGTGTAGACGTGGCCGGCGCCGGTGTTGATGAGGTCCTTCAGCCGGTCGACGATGTAGAGGTAGCCCTCGTCGTCCAGGTGGCCGACGTCGCCGCTGTGCAGCCAGCCGTCCCTGAGGGCGGCGGCGGTCAGGTCGGGCTGCTTCCAGTAGCCCCGCATCAGGCTGTCGGAGGCGATGCACACCTCGCCGTGCCGGCCGGCCGGCAGGTCGCGGCCCTGCTCGTCGCGGATCGCGACCCGGTAGCCGGGGGCGATCCGGCCCACCGAGTGCAGCAGGTGCGGGCGGGCCGGGTCGTGGTCGCCGGTGTCCAGGACGCTGACGATGCCCGCCTCGTGCTGCCCGTACAGCTGGACGAGGACCGGGCCGAAGCGGCGCAGCGCGTCGGTCAGGCGGGCCGGTGAGGCCTGGCAGCCGCCGTAGGTGAGGCGGCGCAGGCTGGTGGTGTCGGTGTGCGCGGAGTCCGGGTGGTCCAGCAGCTGGTAGAGCAGCGGGGGCATCAGGAAGACGTCGGTGATGCGCTCGTGCTCGATGGCGGCGAGGACGGCGGCCGGCTCGAAGCCGTCGAGGAGCACCGCGCTGCCGCCGGCCCGCAGCACCTTGTCGGTCAGCTGGCCGGCGGCGTGGGCGATGGTGGTGCACACCAGCAGGCGCGGCGGGCCGGCCGGGTCGTCGGCGGGCAGGTCGGGGCCGAAGCGGCGGACCTGTCCGTAGGTGACGCAGATGCCCTTGGAGTGGCCGGTGGTGCCGCCGGAGTGGCGGATGGTGCGCACGTCGTCGGGGCGGGCGCGGCTGGTGAACGGTTCGGCGCTCTCGGCGGCGGCGAGGGCCAGCAGGTCGGTGCTCCCGGTCGCGCTTTCGGCCGCGCTTTCGCCGGGGCCTTCGCCGGGGCGCTCGCCGAGGCCTTCGCCGGGGCCTTTGCCGGAGCCTTCGCCGGGGTCTTCGCCGAGGACGAGGACGGCCTCGACGGGGGTCCGCGCGGTGATCGCGGCGGCGCGCTCGGCGTGTTCGGGGTCGACGATCAGCGTGTGGGTCTCGACGTCGCGGACCATGGCGGCCTGGGTGTCGGCCGGCAGCCGGGTGTAGAGCTGGTCGGTGCGGCAGCCGACCAGGTTGGCGGCGTAGCGCGCGGCGATCGCCTCGGGCCGGTTGCCGGTCAGCAGGGTGACGGTGTGGTGGCGGTCGACGCCGCGGGCGCGCAGGGCGCGGGCGAGCCGGTGGGTGAGGTCGCGCAGCTGCCCGGCGGTGGTGACGCGTCCGTGGTGGAGCAGGACCGGGCGGGCGGGGTCGGTGGCCAACTCGTCGAGGATGTCGACGACTTCGGTGCGGAAGGGCGGGGTGGTCGGCATGTGTTCTGCGCCTCGGGTCAGTGGTGGGCGAGGGGGCGCGCGTCGACGGTGTGGTGCTCTTCGGTGAGCAGGGAGTGGGCGAGCACGCTGTAGAGCGTGTCGTTGGGTCCGTCGGCGATGCGCAGCCCGCGGATGTCGCGCAGGCGCTTCTCCTGGGGGGTCTGCTTGGTGTAGCCCTCGCTGCCGTGCAGCTGGAGGGCGAGGTCGACGGCGCGGTAGGCGGTGTCGGTGGCCAGGGCCTTGGCGGCGGAGCAGGCGGCGACGTCGGTCTCGCCCTGGTCGATGCGCTCCAGCAGGGCGAAGCACCATGCGGTGGCGGCCTCGACCTGGGCGGCGGCGGTGCCCAGGCGGGCGGCGACGGAGGGGATCGCGGCGAGCGGCATCCGGGCGACGGTGCGGGTGCGGGTGCGGGCCGCGGACTCCTGGATCGCGGCGGCGGCCGCGCCCAGGCAGACCAGGGACATCATCAGGCGCCAGGCGGAGAAGTGCGCGTCGAAGATCCGGCGGCCGTCGCCGGGGGCGCCGAGCAGACGGTCCTTGTCCAGGCGGACGTCGACGAAGTGCAGGTGGCCGAAGCTCCAGCCGCGCATGCCCATCGGGTCGGTGGTGTCGGTGAGCACGCCGGCGGCGTCCATCGGGACCCACACGGCGGACAGCGGCACGTCGCGCAGGTCGGTGCTCTCCAGGTCGGCGCGGTCGACGAGTTTGGCGAAGACGACGAAGCCGTACGCCTCCTCGACCCGGCTGATCAGGCCCTTGGAGCCGGAGAGCGTGTAGTGGTCGCCGTGGTCGACCAGGACGGTCCGGAAGCCCCGCAGGTCCGAGCCCGAGTGCGGCTCGCTGGAGGCGATGCCGGCCAGCTTGCCCGCGCCGACGACCTGTTCGCGGGTGTCGCGCACGAGCGCGGGCGAGCCGTGGCGCAGCGGCATCGCGGCGTGGCCGGTGCTGAAGATCTCGCGGGCGTCGCAGTCGCGCTGCCCGGCGAGGAACATGGCCATGCCCTGGGCGACGCGTCCGGTCGCGCCTGGTGCGTCCGGTCCGCCCGGTCCGCCCGGTCCGTCGGGGGCTTCGATGTCGATGCCGGTGAGTCCGGCGGCGGCGGCCTTGGCGCGCAGGGCGAGCCAGTCGGGGCGGGGGTCGCCCTCGCGGACGGGTGCGGGCAGGTTGGTGTCCAGGAAGGCGGTCAACCTGGCTTCGAGTTCGAGGAGTTCGGGGTGACGGAGCAGGAGCGGGCTGATGCCGGTGACGGGCATGGGTGGGCTTCGTCCTTGCGGAGTGGGTCGACTGGAGGTCTTCGGAGGCTGAGCGCGGCGGGCGGCCCGGGGGCAGTCAGAGGCTGAGCGCGGCGGGCGGCCCGGGGGCAGTCAGAGGCTGAGCGCGGCGGGCGGCCCGGGGGCAGTCAGAGGCTGAGCGCGGCGGGCGGCTGGGTGCGCACGGCGTCGTTGAGCTTGGCCTTGTCGTGGCGCTCGCCCTTCTTCAGGTGCTTGATCACCAGCAGGCAGGGCAGTCCGAAGGTGCCGCCGGCGAACTCGCGCGGGCGGCTGCCCGGGACGGCGACCGTCCACGGCGGCACCTCGCCGCGGCTCAGCTCCTCGCCGGTGGCGGCGTCGATGACGGGGATCGTGTCGGTCAGCAGGGCACCGGCGCCCAGCAGCGCGCCCTCGCCGACCCGGGCGCCGCTGTAGACCATCGAGCGGGCGCCGATGAAGGCGTCGTCCTCGATCACCACGGGCTTGGCCATCGGGGGTTCGATCATGCCGCCGAGTCCGACGCCCCCGGACAGGTGGACGTTGCGGCCGATCTGGGCGCAGGAGCCGATGCCGACCCAGGAGTCGACCAGGGTGCCCTCGCCGACGTAGGAGCCGATGCCGATGTGGCTGGGCATCACCACCACGCCGGGCTCCTGGAAGCTGCCGCGCCGGATCACCGCGCCCGGCGACACCTGGACCCCGTCGATCGTGCTCTTCAGCGGGATCTTGTCGGCGCAGTGGAACGGGCCGAACTGCGAGGGCTGCGGCGAGGCCTGCTTGTAGAGCAGCAGGATCGCGTTCTTCAGCCACTCGTGCACGACGAACTCGCCGCCCACCGGCTCGGCCACCCGCGCGCGGCCGGTGTCGAGTAGGCCGATCGCGGCGTCGACGGCCGCCACCGCCTCGGCGGACTGCAGCGACACCTCGTCGCGGCGCAGCCACAGCTCTTCGAGTTCGCTCTGCAGGCTCGTCACATCGATGCCGCGATTGCCCATTGCCATTCCCCGCTCAACAGATCGTCCAGGTTTTCCAGGTCGGGAGCCGGCCCGCACGAGATTCCCCCGGGTGCGGGCTCCGGCTGCGCCGCGCGGCGCCGGGTCACTCCCCCGGGGCGTCCGCGCGCGACAACGGCACGCCGAGTTACCTTCCGGTAACGGCGCGCCGAAGTCACCCTGACATACCTGCGATTCGTAGATCAAATCGTGCATGTAGGCATAGATGTTAAGGTTGAAAAGTAAATTTTTGCCCTGATCATAGGGCTGCTTGGGGGTGGGCGGACCGGGCTCAGACCGGGGGTCGCCGGCTCGGCAGGGCCCCCCGCCCCGGCAGGGCCGGGCGTCCCGTCAGGCGCAGGGTGTCGGCCTCCAGGTACCGGCGGGAGTTGCAGCCCCACTCCAGGTTGCCGCGCATCCACGCTTTCAGTCCGTCGGTGAACGTGCCGACGGCGGCCCGGTCGGCCTCCCCCAGCCCGTGCCAGCTGCCGCACAGCGCGGTGAGCGACTCCTCGGCGCGCAGGAAGACCGCGACGTCCCGGGCGACCTTGCGGTACACGTGGTCGATCGCGTCCTGCATCCCGCAGCCCAGCTCGCGGCCCACCGCCAGCACGCCGTTGGTGACCTCCCCGACGGCGAGCTCCTTGCGCAGCGACAGGACGTCGTTGACCCAGACGACCACGTCGGCCGCCTTGTTGACCATCGTGCGCAGCTGCTCGGACTCGTGGAGCAGCGCCGGGACCTCCTGGCCGGCCGCGTACTCCAGCAGGTCCAGGGAGGGGGTGATGCCGCCGGAGGCGCGGCGCAGCTGGGTGTAGCCGCTGAGGGCGGGGACGTGCCGGCGCTCGCGGTTGGCCGCCTCGTAGCGGAAGGCGTCGAGGAACTGGCCCATGTGGCCGATGAACCGCAGCTGCCACTGGAGGCTCTGGCGGCCGGCCAGGCCGCGCCACACCTCGGCGAGTTCGGCGGCGAGCGGGGGCATGCTGCGGGCGCGGGCGGTCCGCCGGTTTCCCCGCGCCGACGATCCGTCAGGGACCATCGGAAGGGCGGCGAGCATCCGCAGGGTGGTGCGGGTGTGGCCGGCGGCCCGTGCGGCCTTGGCGCACTCGCGGCCGTCGTAGAGGTCGTCGATGACGAAGGCCCAGGTGAACCAGCCGGCGAGGGGGGCGAGGCGCTCGGCGCGCAGGTGCGGGTAGCAGCGGGCGATGAGTTCGCCGAGGTGGGTGTCGGCGAGGCGCTGGCGGGCGCGCGGGCCGTCGACCAGGCCGTAGCGGTCGGCCCACGCCAGGATGAGGCGCTCCAGTTCCTGGCGGTGGGGGGACATGCGGAGCGGCAGGCGGTACAGGACGTGGCCGGGGTCGGGCAGGAGGCGCAGGTCGCGCGGGACGGGAAGGACGGGAGTCATGCCGTGTCGGTCTCCTTCGGACGGTCCGCTGCGGCGCGGTTCAGGAGTGTCTGGCGCGCAGGCGCAGGCGCAGCGGGGCCGGGTGGATCACGGTCCAGGGGCGGGGTTCGACCAGGTGCGGCAGGACGGGCCCGGGCCTGGGCCGCAGGTGCCAGCGGGAGGCGATGACGGCGAGGGCCAGGGTGATCTCGGTGAGGGCGTAGACGTCGCCGATGCACTTGCGGGCGCCGTAGCCGAAGGGGACGTAGGCCTGGCGCGGGAGTTCGGCGCGGCGTTCGGGCGACCAGCGGCCGGGGTCGAAGCGTTCGGGGTCGGGGTAGAGGTCGGGGCGGTGGTGGAGGAGGTACGGGGAGAGCAGGACGGGGGTGCCGGGGGCGAGGTGCTCGCCGGCGAGTTCGACGGGTGCGGTGACGGTGCGGCTGTAGAACCAGGCGCTCGGGTAGAAGCGCAGCGTCTCGGCCACCACGCGGTGGGCGAGGTCGAGGCGGGCGACGTCGGCGGGGGTGAGCGCGCGGGTGTCGGCGCGCACGGGCAGGACGGCGCGGGCCTCGCGGGCGACGGCGTCGGCCAACTCCTCGTCCCGGGACAGGAAGTGCAGGGCCCAGCCGAGTGCGGAGGCGGAGGTGCCGATGCCGCCGGTGAGCATGGTGACGACCTGGTCGCGCATCTCGCGGTCGGTCAGCCCCTCGCCGATCATGAGGGCGAGGAGGTCGTCCTGCGTGCCGTCGCCGGCGCTCCGGCGGGCGGCGATCGCGCCGTCGACCTCCCGGCTCACCGTGCGGCAGGCGTGGCGGAAGCGGCGGTTGCCCGGTGTCGGCAGCCGGTCGAGCAGGGCGAACGGGTAGCGCATCTGCCGGCCGATGCCCGCGTGGAAGTCCGGGTAGACGGCGGCGATGCGGGCCACCGCGGCGGAGGAGCCGTCCGCGGAGAACATCGTGCGGGTGATGATCCGGGCGATCAGCGGGTAGGCGTGCCGCTCGACGTCGATCACGGCGCCGTCCGACCAGCCGCCCGCGGTGGCGAGGGCCTCCTCCAGCATCACCCCCAGGTACCGCCCGAAGGCCTCCGCCCGGAAGGCGGGCTGGAGTTGACGGCGCTGACGCCGGTGCACGTCGTGCGGCGTGGAGCCCAGCCCGTCCCCGAGGAAGGGCCGCAGCTTGTCGAAGAGCGGCCCGCCCTTGTCGAAGTGCCGGCTGTCGGTGAGGACGTGCTGGAACAGCTCCGGCGTGCACACCATCACCGCCCGCTGCGGCCCGAGCAGCAGCTCGACGAGGTCCCCGTGCGCGGGCAGCGAGCGCAGGAACGGCAGCGGATCACGGAACAGCGCCGGAACGTGCCCGAGCAACGGAACCGCCCCGGGAGCCCGCCCGGCACGGTGAACGGGCGCGGCGGTCACGGCAGGTGCAGTCATGTCTCCCCATTCGACGACGGACCAGGACCCCGGCCGGCCGGGACGAGACCCCCGGCCGCCGGAAGGCAGTCAATCTGGCACCGCCCAAGGGGAGTTGAGAAGCCCGGACCGCCCCCGAATATCTGTACTAGGACACTTTCCAGCCGGTGCGTCACACCCTGCCACCATTTGCCCGCTGCGGCGCCGTTCGGCTCGGCGGCCGGGTGAACCCCGTACTTCCTCGACCGGACCCGGCCCCACATCGACACCGAGCACCAGGGTGGGACTCCGCAGGCGGACCTTGCCCCTGAGTTGAACGGCCGCATACGCAAGACGCTCGGCCGGGGCAACCCGGCCGAGCGTCTTCGCGAACTCTTCGCGACCTGATCCTTGCGGCCTCGCGTTCAGGTCGCCTCGGCAGGGTTGCCGTCAACTCCCCAGTGGCAGGTCGGGCAGGGTCCGCAGAAGGGACCGCACCTCGTCCATGGATGCGCCCACGCGAGTCTCGAAGTCCCGCTCGTCACCGGTCTCAAGCGCTTCACTCATCAGTGAAACGACGAGGAAGAATTCATCCCGCGCCATCGTGACCACGATCTCCGCTCCACGATCTTCAATCTGCATGAAATATCCTCGTATTCGGACTCTACGTTATCGAGGAATGCAATCCTCAAGGCCCCTTGAGCGCCCCGGCCGCGCACTTGAGGCGCGGCCGGGGCGCTGGACACTCAGCCGAGCGGGGACTCAGCCCTTCAGCTTGGACCTGTAGGAATCCAGGATCTTCGGCCATGCGGGGCCGACTCGCAGATCGTCGTCCAGCATCAGCACCGTGGGCAGGCCCTGCGCCGCGACGCCGTAGAGCATCCGTGCGACGGAGCCCGTGAGCAGGTGGTCGTAGTGGAATGAGCCTTCGAATCCCAGCCAGGCAACCCGGGCCCCCCGCGCACAGACCTGCTCAAGGCATGCTTCGAGGTACGGCCCGAGCGGAGTGGGCAACGCACTGAAGGACAGGTCGTACTCGACCACCTGGAGGCCGGTCAGGACGTGCTCGTCGTCTTCGAGGTGGTACGTGGAGATTTGGTCCGGGGAACACCCGTCGACGTCAAAGGTGAGATCGAAGGGCTCAGCGGAGGGGGCTGCTGCAAACAGGCTGATGACAGCCTCGTCGTCATCCCACGACAGAGCCTTCAGGAGACGACTCATGAGAGCCCCCAATTGGCGATCTGACTGGGACTGGGGACCACGGCCGTAAGGACCTTGCCCGCGTACGGTCCCTCCTTCGCGACGAACAGGACGACATGCTTGCCATCGACCTTGCCGGCGAATGCCCGGGTCAACGTGTCGGACTTCGTGTCATCAAACGTCTTGGTGGGGTTCGTGAGGATGTGGCTGGTCTTCTCCTCGAACAGCTGGACGCGCTTCTGGAGACTGCCCCCGGGGGGAATCAATCCCTCCTTCTCGAGATGCCGAATGGCATGGCCTCCTCCCTTGTTCATGTTCTGGTAGGCAGTGGCCACCGCGTCCGGGGAAAACCCGCAGACTACGTCGTCGTCATTGTGCACCAAGACCGGCGTGCTGCCAGCGAGGACATAGTACGTGTGGACGGTGTTGACGGTGAGGTTGTAGGCGGGCTGGAGGGTCGTCCAGTGCCTGGTCGCGGTGATGGCCAGGGGCCGACCGGTGTCGGTGCGCAGGGTGTCGTCGGCGGTGAGGTCGGCGGCGTCGCGCCAGGCGTGTTGGTTCTCGGCCCAGAAGGGATGATGGCCGGTGGAGGTGACGGTGCCGGTTGCGTCGCTTTCGGAGACGACAGTGAGGTCGGTGAAGTCACGGTCGTCGGGCGTGTAGATGGTGGCGTCGACCCGGCGGGGGGTGGTTTCGCCGGTTTCGGGGTCGGTGGCACGTACCTGATCGCCGATGCGGATCTCTTCGATCGGGCGGGCGGATCCGTCAGCCATGAGAACCAGGGTGCCTGCGGGGAAACTGTGCTTCTTCGGGTTCTTCCGCGTGCACGCTTCGATCAAGTTCTCAAGGTTGCGGTAGCGCGATCCTTCGATGACGCCTTCGACGCCCTCCTCGACCTTCTTGAGGATCTTGAGCTTGCCGACGGGCAGGAGCGTCGCTCCGGCGGAGATGCACTTGCCGAGTGTGGGGCTGGTAATGCAGTCCTTGACGTCGTTGAGGCCGAGGACCTCCCAGACGGCGGCATTCAGCGTGGGGTCGATCTCCGGCGGCGCGATGTAGAAGTTGCCGCCCGAGGACAGGATGCACGGCATGAGACCGCGGATCTCGTGATTGATCGGGGGTGCGCAGCGCTTCTTCGACTGCTCCTGATCCGCCCTGCGCTGTTCCTCGGCCCTCCTGTCCTCCTCAGCCTTGCGCTCTTCCTCGGCCTTCTTGCGCGCCGTGGCTTCTTCGGACTGGCGCAGCTCCAAGGTGGCCTGCCAGGCCTGGGAAGCGAGGGTGTTGGCTTCCGTCGAGCTCTTGCCCGCGGCCACGGCTGAGGCCCGGGCATTGGCTGCGGAGTCGTTGGCCTGCTCGGCGGAGGAGCGGGCGTAGGCCGCGGAGAACTTCGCCTTGGCGGCCGATTCCTCGGCGGCGGCCGCGTCACGCCTGGCGGCAGCAGAGGCGTTGCGCGCAGTGACGGCCGACTTCGCCGCCTTCGACGCGGACGCCTCGGCGCTGGTGGCGGCGGCCCCCGCATCCTGTGCGTAGCCCCGGGCCTGCTGCGCGGACTTGCCCGCCTCGGCGGCGGCCGCCTGGGCCTGTGCCGAGGCGTTGTTGGCGGTTGCCGCGGCCTGGGCCGCGATCCAGCGGTTCTCCTGGGCCTTGGCCGCGGTCTGGGAGGCCTCGGCGATCAGCCGCTGCATCTGGTTGATGTGGTTGTCGGCGAGCTGGTCCTTGCGGTCGGCCATGTACTGGCCGACCCGGACGAAGTCGTGCAGTTCGTCCGCCGGACCGGCCAGGGCGATCTTTGCGGCGGCCTTGGTCTCGGACCCGCCGTCGTTGACGAGCTTGGAGGCGATCACCCGCTCGTCGTCGTTCTGCGCGGAGTACTGGCCGCCGGCGATGAAGGCCGCCCGTGCCTTGGGGTCCTTGGCGGCCAGTGCCTCCTTGGAGGCCTGCTTCACGCCGGGCCCGCCGGTGTTGTTGATCTGGGAGACGCGGACCTGGTACTCGGTGTCCGCGGCGGCGTACCGGCCGTTGGTGTAGAAGTCCGCGACCTCCTGGTCACTGCCCTTGAGGGCGTTCGCGGCCGCGGTGCGCACGTCCTCGTACTCGCTCTGGATGCTGAGCTGACGGACGTTCTCGCGCATCTCCCGCTGGGTGGCCTGCTTCCAGCCGGTGCGCAGGTATTCCAGCATCTCGTCGTCGCCCTCGGACAGGGCGCGGGCGGCCGCCTCCTGGCTCCACGGGCCACTGCTCTTCATGGCCTTCAGGGCGAGCACACGGCCCTTGGCCGCCACGGCCTTGACGTCGACGCCGGGCTTGGCGGCCTCAGCCGCGAGGTCCGTCGCCGTGGTGTCCAGTTCCCTGGTCTCGACCATGGCCGCGGCGGCCTCCGCCGTGAACCTGTCGGCCTGGTCCTTCTGGGACTTCGCGTCCTCGATGGCGGCAGCCGTACGGGTGGCGAGGTCCTGTGCCTCGGCTTCCCGGGCGACCGTGAACACCTTCTTGGCGGTCTCGACCGCCGCGCTGGCGGCTTCGGCCGCGTTCTTCGCGGCCTCGGCCTGCCGGTTCGACTCCGCGGCGTGATCGGCCGACTGGCCGGCCCGGGCGGCGGCCTGCTCGGCGGCGTTCGCGGCGTTGTTCGCGTGGGTGGCGGCCGAGTTCGCGGCGTCGCGCGCCTCGTAGGCCGCGGTGGCCGACTGGTTGGCGAGGGCCTGCGCGGCAGTGGCGGCGCGCTGGGCCTCCTTGGCGTGACGACGGGTCTCGGCGGCAGCCGAAGCGGCCTTGGCGGAGGTCACGCCGGCCGCCTTCGCGTGGGCGTTCGCGGCATCGGCGGCGTCGGAGGCGGCGAACGCGTTGGCGGTGGCGCTCAGGGACGCCCTGGCCGCCTCTCCGGCAGCCTTCGAAGCGTCACCGGCCGCACTGGCGGCCGCCGCGGACTTCGCCGCGAAGACTGCCGTCATGCGGGCGGCACCAGCGGCGTTCTTGGCGTCCTCCGCCTTGCCCGCGTCGCCGGCAGCGGCGATCGAGGCGTCGTACGCCCGGGAGGCGGCGTTCGCGGCAGCTGCCGCGGCGCTCGCCGTCTGTGCCGCGGCGAGCGCTGCGACACGGGCCGAGCGGTTCGCGGCGCTGGCCGCGCTGATGGCCTGCTGGGCTGCACCGGCCGCGGCCCGGGCGGCGTCGGCAGCCTGCTGGGCCTTGGCCGCGGCCCGCTGGGAATCGTTCTTGGCCGCCTCGGTTTCCTTGGCTGCGGCCTGGGCAGATTCCATGGCCAGGCCTGACGCCTGGACGGCCCGGGCCGAGGCCTCCTTGGCGGCTTCGGTGGAGGCCTGCGCCTGGACACCGGCCTGCTCGGCCTGGGCCGCAAGCTGCTCGATGGTGGCGTGTTCCTGGTCGCGGTTGCGGGCCACGAACTGCCCGACCTCCAGGAACTCCACGATGTCCTCGGGACTTCCCTTCAGAGCCACCTTGCCCGCAGCCTTCACCGCGGGACCGCCCGCGTTGACGATCTGCGAGACCGTGACCTGGTTGTCGGTCTCACGCTCGACGTACTGGCCGACCTTCAGGAAGTTCGCGACGTCCTCGGGAGTTCCCTTCATGGCCTCCTTGCCGGCTTCCCTGACCCCGTATCCACCGAAGTTGATGACCCGGGACGCCTCGACACGCTGGTCGTCCTGAAGCGACGTCCTCCACCCGCCCGCCAGGAACGAGCGGAGGTCCTCAGGGGTGCCCTTGAGCGCCTGCTTCGCGGCCTCACGCACACCAGGACCGCCCACGTTGAAGATCCGGCTGACCTCGACCCGGTCGTCGTCGTTCTGGATCTCCCGCGCGGCGGAGAGGAACCTCTTCACGTCCTCGTCGGAACCCACCAACGCGGCCTCGGCAGCAGATTTGACTCCGGATCCACCCCAGCGCCAGAGATCCACGGCCGAGGCACGGTCGGTCACTGCGTACGAATCGTCATCGCCGGCTTCGGCCGCCACGGCCGGCACGCTCCCGAGCAGCCCGGCCGCGAGCGTCACCGGCAGCAGAACAGCGCATGTGCCGCGTACGCCCGGTATCGACCTCCTACGACCGGCCCGATCCGTCCCGGCGTCGCCTGGCGCTCCCCACGAGCGCAGAGGCCATTTCACAAGAAATACCTTTCAATCATTCCGGGTGACCAGAATCACAAGAGACAATCCCCCCCCCCGCCGATCGGCGGGTATTCACCGAGGAATCTGACTCCCGCCCACCAGGCCCAGGCCCCCAGAGAGTCCAAACCCCCAGCCGACACACCATTCAGACGGGAACCCCGCGCCTGCGGCTTCGATCGGCGATCCATGGTCAGTCAACCATGGGGAAAATCTTACTGATACCTTACTCAAGCTTTGCCAAGGGGATTCACATCCCCCCTGCCTGATGCCCTGGAGGAAACATCATGTCGATACACGTGTCCCCGAAGCTCCTCGTCCCGGTTGCCGCGCTGGCCGCGGCCATCGGGCTCACCGCTCTGACGACTGCCCAGGCCGCACCCGGCACCCCGCAGACCACGGCGCCGGCCGCGGCGGCGGCGGCCAACGAGACGATGCCCGCCGCGGTCGAGGACTTCCTGCACCCCGGGGCCGCTCGGATCCTCCAGGAGCAGAAGATCACCCTGAAGCAGGGCGACGGCCACATCATGCTGACCGACTGCAAGTCCGCGCACGACATCATGGTCAAGTCCCGGACCGGACAGAAGGATTACTGCTTCTCGGTCAACGCCAAGCAGGGCTACCTCGCCATGGAGATTCCTGCCGCGTACGGCATCTGGACCGAGGACTACCCCGTCCAGGCCAAGATCACTTCCGGCGGCGTGGAAAGCGTTGTCAACGCCCCCAAGAACGACTACAAGCCCTTCGGCGAGGCGGGGGACGCCGGCCAGCGCTCGGTTCTCATCGAGCTGCGCGTCACCGGCTGACCCCCAAAAGACCCCCCGCTTTCCCAAGGACTGAGCTCTTGTCTGGCACCACCCCGCGCACCGCGCGGATGACAGCCCTCGCCGCCGCCGTCGCGGCCGGGGCGTTCGCCGTGATTCCTGCCGCACCGGCCGGCGCCGTGGTCGGCGGCGCCGCCGGCGACGGCGCGTACGGCTACACCGCCAAGCTGGCCATCGGTGACGGCCTGCGGGCCTGCACCGGCGCCCTCGTCGACCGCTACTGGGTCGTCACCGCCGCCTCGTGCTTCGCCGAGAACCCCGCGCAGCCTGCCGCACTGCAGGCCGGCGCGCCGACGTGGAAGACCACCGCCACCGTCAGCGGCAAGGCCGCGGACGTCGTCGAGCTGGCGCCGCGCACCGACCGCGACCTCGTCATGGCCCGTCTCTCCTCCCCCGTCGACGGCGTCACCCCGCTCGCCCTCGCCACCGCCGCGCCCGCCGCCGGGCAGACGCTGCGCGTTCCCGGTTTCGGGCGTACCAAGGACGAGTGGGTCCCGGGCACGATGCACACCGGTGTGTTCAGCCTGGACTCCGTGCAGGCTGCCGGTATCGCCGTCACCGGCCAGGGCGGCGCGGCGATCTGCAAGGGCGACACCGGCGCCCCCGCCATCCGCGAGACGAACGGCAAGGCCGAACTCGTCGCCGTCGCCTCCCGCTCGTGGCAGGGCGGCTGCCTCGGCGAGACCGAGACCCGCACCGGCGCCACCGCCGAGCGTGTCGACGACCTGGCCGGCTGGGTGAAGGACCTGCGCTACCGCACCGCGGACGTCAAGTCCGGTACCCACGTGCAGATCATCGGCGCCGACAACACGCTGTGGGACACCGTCGCCGACTACGAGGCCGGCAGCTGGCTGAAGAACTGGTCGCCGGTGGGCAGCCCCGCCGTCGTCTCCGCCGCGAGCGCCGTCACCGGCGACACCGTCCACGCCTACGCCATAGGCACCGACGGCAAGGTGTACAACCACGATGGCAAGGTCGGCGGCGCCTGGACCAAGTGGGGCGAGGTGCCCGGCTTCGCCGCCGGTGCCAAGGCCGTCACCGCCGTCGCGCGCGGCAACACCGTCGACGTGATGATCATCGGCTCGGACGACAAGCTGTACAGCACCACCGCCGACTACGCGGCCGGCCAGTGGTCCGGGCGCTGGAACCTCATCGACGGCCGGCGCCTCAAGGCCGTCACCAGCAGCGCCTCCAACAACGTCGTCCACGTCTTCGGCATCGGGGAGGACGGCAAGGTCCACACCATCGAGGCCGACTACAACGCCGGCCGGTGGACCACGTGGGGCGAGGTGCCCAACGGCGCCGCCGGTGCCAAGGCCATCACGGCCTCCGCGCGCGGCAACACCACCGACCTCATGATCATCGGTTCCGACGGCTCCCTCTACAGCACCACCGCCGACTACGCCGCCGGCAGCTGGGGCAACCGCTGGAACAAGATCTGGGACAACCGGCTCAAGGCCGTCACCAGCAGCGCCGAGGGCAACGTCGTCCACGTCTTCGCGATCAACGAGGACGACAAGGTCTACAACCTCGACGCCGACTACAACGCCGGCCAGTGGAGCAAGTGGGGCGAGGTCCCCGGCGGCGCCGCAGGCGCCAAGGCGATCACCGCCACCACCACCGGCTGACCCGGCCACACCTGCACCGCCGGGCCGGCAGTCTCACGGCTGCCGGCCCGGCGGGCCGTCACCTCACGAACCTCCCGGAGGAAACTCCCCATGTCCCACCCGATCCCGGCCCGCCTGCGGCGCGCCGCCGTGCTGGCCGCGGCCGTGGCCGCCGGCACGCTGACCACCCTCTCCCCCGCCGGCGCCGTCACCGGAGACACCGCCGCGGACGGCACGTACGCCTACACCGCCAAACTGACCATCGGCGACACCTTCCGCGCCTGCACCGGCGCCCTCGTCGACCAGTACTGGGTGCTCACCGCCGCCTCCTGCTTCGCCGACGACCCCGCGCAGCCGGCCGCCCTCGCGGCCGGGAAACCGAAGCCGAGGACCACCGCCGCTGTCGGCGGCAAGACCGTCGACGTCGTCGAACTGGCGCCGCGCCAGGACCGCGACCTCGTCATGGCCCGCCTGGGCGCGCCCGTGCAGAACGTGCAGCCGCTGGCGATCGCCACCGCCGCACCCGCCGCCGGGCAGACGCTGCGCGTGCCCGCCTTCGGGCGCACCAAGGACGAGTGGGTCCCGGGCAGGGCCCACACCGGTGCCTTCACGCTCGACAGCGTGAACCCGGCCGGGATCGGCATCACCGGCACCGGCGGCGCGGCGATCTGCAAGGGTGACACCGGCGCCCCCGCCGTCCGCGAGACGGGTGGCAAGGCCGAACTCGTCGCCGTCGCCTCCCGCTCCTGGCAGGGCGGCTGCCTCGGCGAGACCGAGACCCGCACCGGCGCCACCGGCACCCGCGTCGACGACATCGGGCAGTGGATCACCAAGACCAAGCACTCCACCCCGTCCGGGACGACGGTCAGCGCCTCGCCGTTCACCGCGGTCGACCCGGCCACCGGGCACCTGGTCACCTTCGTCCAGGACAGCAAGAACCACCTGTGGTCCGTCGACCCCAAGGGCGAGGGCTGGACGGACCTGGGGGCCAACGCCGCGGCCATGCCGACCACGATCGTCAACCCGGCCGACAACCACGTCATGGTGTACGTCAACGGCCAGAACAACTGGCTCTGGTCCTACGACCGCAACACCGGCAAGTGGACGCCGTTCGACCGCACCAGCGCCGGCACCGTGCTCGCCGCCGACGCCGTGCCCCGCACCGTCGTCGACCCCGCCAACGGGCACCTCGTCACCTTCGTCCGCGACACCGCCAACCACCTGTGGTCCGTCGACCCGCAGGGCGAGGGCTGGTGCGACTTCGGCGCCCTCGCCGCCGGCGACCCCGCCCCCATCGTCAACCCCAACGACGGCCACATCGCCGTCTACGTCAACGGCCCCGAGAACAAGCTCCACCGGGTCGACCGCAACAGCGGCAAGGCGGACCCCTTCGTCCCGACCACCTCCGGCACCGTCCTGGCCCGCGGCGCCGTCCCGGTCACCGTCGTCGACCCCGCCAACGGCCACTTCACGACCTTCGTCCGCGACACCGCCAACCACCTGTGGTCCGTCGACCCGCTCGGCGCGGGGTGGCGCGACTGGGGCGCCAACGCCGCCACCGACCCCGGCGCGGTCGTCAACCCCGACGACAACCACGTCATGGTGTACGTCAACGGGCCGAACAACCAGCTCCACTCGCTCGACTACAGCGCCGGCAAGTGGACGCCGTTCATCCCCACCCCCGCCGGCACCGTCCTCGCCACCGACACCAGCCCCCACACCGTCCCCGACCCCGCCAACGGACACCTGACCACCTTCGTCCGCGACACCAACAACACCCTGTGGTCCGTCGACCCCCGCGGCCCCGGCTGGACCCGCTTCCACGGCGGCCCCTCCGCTCCCTGACCGGCCTGCGCCCTGCGCCCTGGCGGACTCTTCGGTCCGTCAGGGCCTCCCGGGCGCATCCGCCTTGCCCGAACCGTCACCGTCCGAGACCTCTCGAGGAACCCCTCCATGCCCCACACCATCTCGTCCCGTCCGCGGCGGGCGGCCGTGCTCACGGCGGCCGTGGCCGCCGGCACGCTGGCCACCCTCTCCCCGGCCGGCGCCGTCGTCGGCGACCCCGCCGCGGACGGCGCCTACGCCTACACCGCCAAGCTCGCCATCGGCGACAACTTCCGTACCTGCACCGGCGCGCTGGTGGACCCGTACCTGGTCGTCACCGCCGCGAGCTGCTTCTCCGACGACCCCGCCCAGCCGCAGGCGCTGAAGGCCGGCGTGCCGAAGTGGAAGACCACCGCCACCATCGCCGGCAAGGCCGTCGACGTCGCCTCGCTCACGCCGCGCGCCGACCGCGACCTCGTCGTGGCCCGCCTCGCCGCGCCCGTGCAGGGCGTCGCCCCGCTCGCCCTCGCGTCGGCCGCACCCACGTCCGGCGAGAAGCTGCGCGTTCCCGGCTACGGGCGCACCAAGGACGAGTGGGTCCCGGGCACGATGCACACCGGCGCCTTCACCCTCGACAGCGTGAACCCGGCCGGGATCGCCGTCACCGGCACCGGCGGCGCAGCGATCTGCAAGGGCGACACCGGCGCCCCCGCCATCCGCGAGACGAACGGCAAGGCCGAACTCGTCGCCGTCGCCTCCCGCTCCTGGCAGGGCGGCTGCCTCGGCGAGACCGAGACCCGCACCGGCGCCACCGGCACCCGCACCGACGACCTCTCCGGGTGGGTGCAGCAGGTGCGCTACGCCGCCGCGAACGCCGTCGCGCCGACCGCCAGTGCGGTGTACGACCCGGTCAAGCAGACGTCGACGGTGTTCACCGTCGACGCCGACGGCCGTGTCGTGGGCGCGTACAACATCAACGGTCAGGGCTGGAGTTCCTGGTCGCGGATCAGCGAACGGCCGGCCGGCGCCAAGCCGTTCGTGGGTTCGCCCACCGCCCTGTACAACCCCGCCACCGCCGCGATCGAGCTGTACGCCGTCGACAGCGACGGCCTCATGTGGCGCACCTACTACACGGCCGACGCCCAGGGCTGGCGCCCGTGGGCCGGCACCGGATCGACCAGGTTCACCGGCAGCGCCACCGCCGTCTACAACCCCGACACCAAGACCGCCGAGGTCTTCGCCACCACCGCCGACGGCCCCGTCGCCCACACCTACTACACCCCGGGCATGACCGGCTGGAGCGACTGGACCACCATCTACGACCGGAAGTTCAACGCCACCCCCGGCGCGATCTACAACCCGGCCACCGGCGCCATCGAGCTGTTCGCGGTCGGACGCGACAACAGCACGATGTACCACACCTACTGGTTCAACGACGGCAAGCCGTGGAGCGACTGGCTCCCCCTGGACGGGGCCGCCGTCACCGGCAGCCCGAGCCTGGTCTACAACCCCTCCACCAAGACCGCCGAGGTCTTCGCCACCACCGCCGACGGCCCCATCGCCCACCGCTACTACACCCCCGGCATGACCGGCTGGAGCAACTGGGCCACCATCAACGGCGACTACCGGTTCGCCGGCGCCCCCAGCGCCGTCTACAACCCGGCCACCGACGCGATCGAGCTGTTCGCCACCGGCCGCGACGCCTTCCTCTACCATGCCTACTGGTTCAACAACGGCAAGCCGTGGAGCGCCTGGGAGACCCTCGGGAACTGGAAGTTCTCCGGCCGGATCCCGACCACTGTCTTCAGCGCCTCCTCCAACACCATGGACCTCTTCGCCGCCGGCGCCGACGGCGCCGTGAACCACACCTCCTACAAGCCCGGCATGCCCAAGTGGGCCCCCCTGGACACCCTGCCCGGCACCACCCTGCCCACCGGCTGACGACACGGACGAGCCCGTCCGGCGGTGGCGCGGTCGCCACCGCCGGACGGGCTCGTCCGTCAGGCCTCGTCCGACTGCGCCGAAATGAGGGACAAGGACACCTGTTCCCTGACCATGTCGACGTCGAGGACCTGCGCCGTGACCCTGCGGCCGACCGGGATGGCGGCGGCGGCCAGGGTGGCCGTGAAGCCGCCGATGTCGACGAGGACGGCGCCCGGGGCGGTGGTTCCGGTGACGGTGCCGGTCACGGGCCGGCCGGGGCTCAGGGTTTTGAGCAGGGCCCAGTCCCGGTCGCCGGGGGCCGGGTCGGTGCGCCAGCGGGCGCGCAGGACGCCGTCGGGGTCGGGGAGCACGGCGGTGAGCACGGGGGTGCGTTCGTCGACGCACATCGGCAGGACCGCGGCGGCGCGGGCTCCGGCGACGCGGACGGTCAGGGCGGCGAAGTCGTCCTCGTCGGCGATCGTGCTGGTGATCCGGCCCTCGGCGTCCTCCCAGACGAGCTCGATCAGGTCCTCCTCCGGGAGGCCGGCCAGGACGGCGGCGACGTCGGGGGAAAGAGCAGGCCACACGGCCAGTTGTGCACGCGGGGCGAGCCGCGCCCGCACCGCCTCGATCGCGTCGTCGTCGGCGAGCCGGTGCCAGTGGGAGAGGTTGCCGACGGGCTTCTCCTCCAGGAGCCCGGCCCGGCCCGTCGCCGCGCACCAGCGCACCCGGGCCCAGAAGACCTCGTCGGCCGGGCGCTGTCCGTCAAGACCGTCCGACTCGTGGTCGTACGGGGAAGCGTCTATCGGCTCCGGGAAGAGCCCCGTCGCCCGGATGCGGGCCACGGCCCGTTCGCAGAGCCCGGCCGTGCCCACGTACAGGTACTGGTCGTACCCGACGTGGACGGTGAAGCCGTCGTCGCTCTCCAGGCGGCACCAGGCGCCGTTGTCGCGCAGCATGGCCCGCACGAGTTCCAGGGCGACGGGCAGTGCCACCCGGGCGCCGTCGTGGTAGCCGGTCAGGTCGGGCGGGAACAGCCCGGCCAGGCCGTGGCCCTCGACCGCCGGTTCCAGGCCGAAATGCGTGAAGCCGGGCCCGAGTTGGGGCTCGCGGATGGTCAGGTGCCGCACGCCGTCCGCCTCGGCGAAGGCGGCGACCGCGGCCAGGTAGGCGGCCTCGACCGGCCCGTGGTCGCTGGCCGAGTCCAGCGTCCCGGTGTAGTGGCCCCACTCGTTGCGGTCGGCTGGGTCGTACTTGGTGATCCGGTGGACGTGCCGGCGGGGAGAGCTCACGGGGTCATCCTGCCGGAACGGGGCCGGCCGAGGAGGAGCAGGGGCGGCGGCTCAGCCGAAGTCGGGGATGGGGTGGCCCGGGGCGAGGGCGGCGGCGATGCGCTGGGCGATGGTGTGGGCGTTGTGGTCGGCCGGGGCGCTCGGGCCGTTGGTGGTCGAGACGGCGATGGCCAGGTGCTCGCAGGGGAGGTAGTCCTGGGAGGCGGAGTAGCCGAAGAACAGCGGGTGCTGGGAGATCCAGCCGCCGACGACGAGGACGCCCATGCCGTAGTGGGTGGCCTCGGTCTGCGGGATGCAGATCGTCGCCAGGCACGTGTCGGTCGGGTGGCCGAGTCCTACCGTCCCCGGGTTCAGCAGCTGCTGGTAGGAGGCCGGGGAGAGCAGTTCGCCGGCGCCGATGGCGACGGCCGATCGTTCCAGGTCGCAGATGTCGGTGGTCTCCACGGCGCCGGGGGCGGTGGTCCACGAGGGGTTCCAGAAGGTCGACTCCTCGTAGGTGCCGCGTTCGGAGGTGAAGGCGTGCAGGACGGGCGTCGGGATGTCGGGGGTGTAGCTGTTGCGGGTCTCGTGCAGGCCGAGCGGGCCCAGGACCTCGCGCTGGAGCAGGACGTCCAGACGGGTTCCGGTGATCTTCTCCAGGGCCTCGCCGAGGAGGACGAAGTTCGCGTGGGAGTAGCTCCAGTTGGTGCCCGGGGCGTACAGCCGGTCCTGGCGGGTGGAGATGGCGACCAGTTCGTCGGCCGTCCACTGGCGGAACGGGTTCGCGTAGACGGCCGGGCCGAAGGACGGGTCCTTGACGTAGTCGGCGAGGCCGGTGGTGGAGGCGCCGAGCATGCGCAGGGTGAACTCGCGGTCGCTGCCCCGAAGGTCGGGCAGCCAGCGCGAGACGGGGTCGTCGAGGCCGACGACGCCCTGGTCGACCAGCCGCAGGAGTGCGGTGCCCAGGTAGCTGATGGCGATGTTGCCGTTGCGGAAGTGCATCGCGGGCTCGGCCGGGACGCCGGTCATCGACTCGCCGAGCGCGCCGGTGACGAGCTCGCGGCCGTCGACGGTGACCCGCAGGATCACCGACTTCAGGTCCAGCTCGGCCTTGGCCTGCTCGGCGATCCGCAGGACGTCGGCGGCCGGGCCGCCGTCGGGCGGGGCGGAGGCGGCGCAGGGACGGTGGTGGTGACCCTCGGGCTCCGCGCCGGCGGGTGCGGCCGGGGCGGTGAGGGCGAGGAGCGCGGTGACGGCGGCGAGGCGCAGCAGGGCGTTCCGGGTGGTCCTGCGGGTGGGTGTCATGCGCGCAGTATCGGGTGGGGGCGGCCGGGCGCCGGGTGTGGTCGCGGGCGACCCGCGTGAACGTCACCCGTCGGGTCCGCAGGGCGGGGCGCGACCGGACGGCGGGCAGGGGGCTCGGCTGGGCGGGTCAAGGTGGTGGGCGGGCCGTTTCCCCGGGGCGTCGGCGGGTGACTCCTTGCCGCCGGGGCCGTTCCCGTCCCCTCGCCGAATCGTCGTCCGGAGGATCCGCCGTGCCGCTTCGCTCTCGTCGCCGCCCCGGGGGCGCGCTCGCCGTCCTGCTCGCCACCGCCTCGGTGGTGCTGGTGCCCGCCGCTCCCGCCTCGGCCGGGGGCGGTCACGGGGACGACGGCCGGGGGCTGCGGGCCCGGTTGCAGGAGCTGGTCGACCGTCCGGACGGGCCGCCCGGGGCGATCGCGGTGCTGCGCGACGGCGACCGCGTGCGGGTGGTGCGGGCCGGGGTGTCGAAGGTCGGCACCCGCCGCCCGCCGGAGCCCGCCGACCACATGCGGCTCGCCAGCGCCGCGAAGGCGTTCAGCGGCGCGGTCGCGCTGCGGCTCGTCGACTGCGGGCTGCTCGGCCTGGACGACACCGTCGCCGGGCGGCTGCCCGCGCTGCCCGCCGACTGGGGCGCGGTGACGCTGCGCCAGCTGCTCAACCACACCAGCGGGCTGCCGGACTACAGCTCGGCGCCGGACTTCGTCGACATCATCCTCGCCGAGCCGCACCACGTGTTCGACTCCCGGCACCTGCTGGACTTCGTCGCCGGTGACCCCCTGGAGTTCACCCCCGGCACGCGCTACCAGTACTCCAACTCCGACAACATCGCCGTCGCCCTGATGGCCGAGGCCGCGACCGGGCAGCGCTACGAGGACCTGCTCGCCTCCGAGGTCTACGCTCCGCTCGGGCTCGACGGGACGAGCCTGCCCTCCGGCTTCGAGCTGCCCAGGCCCTACCTGCACGGCTACGCCGTCGAGCCGCCCCACCCGGTGGAGGACGTCAGCACCCGGTTCGGCGCCTCGGGTGCCTGGGCCTCGGGCGGGCTGGTCTCCACCCCTCGGGACTTCAGCACCTTCGCGGCCGCCTACGCGGGCGGGCCGCTGATCGGCGACGCCACCCGCCTGGAGCAGCGGGCCTTCGTCGCCGGGGCCTCCGAGCCGGCCGGCCCGGGGGCCAACCGGGCCGGGCTGGGGATCTTCGAGTACACCACCCGGTGCGGCGTCGTGTACGGGCACACGGGCAACACCGCCGGCTACACCCAGTTCGGCGCGGGCACCCCGGACGGGCGGCGCAGCGTCACCGTGTCCGTCACCGAGCAGGTCAACCAGCGCAACAGCCCGGCGCTGCTGGAGCGACTGCGGGCCGTCGAGGAGGACTTCGTCTGCGCGCTGCTGGCGGGGTAACGACGATCGAAGCGGCCGGTCGCCGGCCCGCGCGCCGTGCGCGGGCCGGCGGGATCCCGTCAGATGCCGACGATCCGCAGGTCGCCGTCCGCGATGTAGAGGGTGTGGGCGTCGGGGCCCACCGCCAGGGCCGTCACCCAGTTGAGACCGGTGACCGCCTCGGCCGGGACGAGGGTGTTGGTCGAGGTGTCGAGGGAGAGGATCCGGGCCTTGCCGGTGGAGCTGGAGGAGTCCAGGCAGGCGATGTACAGCCGGGTGCCGTCCGGGCTGACCGACGGGTCGTGCAGCGTTTGTGCCGGGGTGATGCCCAGGTCCGTGGTCGCGGTGACGGTGTCGGCGGCGGGGTCGACCGTGTAGCCGGTGCCGGTGCTGCTCACGCCGTACACGCGGGTGCCGTCCGGGGCCAGTGCCAGAGCGGTCCTGGTGCCGGGGGCGGCGACGGTCCCGGCCACGGCCGGGGGCTCGGCGCTGGTGTCCAGGTGGTCCAGGCCCTCGTCGGTGCTGACGTAGGTGTCGGCGCCGTCCGGCCGGGTGACCACCGACCACAGGGAGCGGCCGGGTACCGTGACGGCGGCGGTGAACGCCTGCTGCTGCGGGGAGAACTCCAGGACCCGGGCGCCCGGTTGGACCGGCTGGTGCCAGGGCGAGGGTCCGTCCTGGGTGACGTAGACCCGTGAGCCGTCCGGGCTGACCGTCAGTGCGCTCAGGCCCCCGGGGCTGGTCCCGTCCGGGCGCGGCTGGTCCGGCGCGAGCGTGGTGGAGACCACCGTGCCGGTGGCCGTGTCGACGGCGCCCAGCGTGGACAGCGGCAGCAGGCTCATCGCGCCGAACAGCACGTAGACCCGCGAGCCGTCCGGGCTGACCGCCACCGGCCCGGCGTCGGCCCCGTACCCGGTGGTCAGCGTGACCGTGGCGGTGACCGCACCGCTCCGGGTGTCGACCGCCTTCAGCTTGACGCCGTTCATGCCGTCCTTGACCGAGACGTACGCCGTGCGCCCGTCCGGGCTGACCGCCACCGAGGCGGGCTCCGAGCCCAGGGCGACGGTCTGCGGGACACCCCGGACCGGTCCGTCGGGCGCGTCGTCCGCCCCCGCGGCGCCGGCCCCGGCGAGCAGCAGTGCTCCCGCCGTCACCAGAGCGCCTAACCAACGAGCCTTCGACACGAGCGAGTTCACGGTGCCCTCCCCTTGGCGTGCCGCGGGTCCCCGCGGCGGGAGGCAAACGCTACGGGACGGGCGGGGCGTCCGAGGCGGGTCCCAGGCTCGGGGGATCAGGAGCAGTGGTAGGGGAAGGTGGCGGTCGCGGTGCGGGCGCCGGGCGAGAGGATCTGCAGGGTGGCGGTGGCCTGGAGGGAGCCCTGGCCGTCGAAGGTCCAGCGCAGCACCAGGTCGGTGTGGCGGGTGCCGGAGCGGACGTCCTGCACGAGCTCGTCCGAGGTCGTGCCGTCGCTGCGCTGCCAGCGGTAACGGATGCTGCCGGCGCCGCCGTTGGTCTCCACCGAGGCCGTGACGACGGCGGTGCCGCCGCAGCCGGGGCCCGCCGGGTCGGTGGTCACGCCGACGGAGGTGACGGCCAGGGCGGTCGTGTGGAAGCGCCAGAACAGCAGCGCCAGGACGGCGAGGAGCACGGCCACCGGCACCAGCCACCTGCGCACGCGGCGGGGCCGCTTGGGCTGCCGGTCCGCGGGCGTCTCGCCGTGCCACGCGGCGGCGGCCTGCGGCGGGACGCCGGGGCCGAAGCGGCGCAACTCGCCGGGGGCGAGGGGGTGTTCGTCCGGTGCGGCGGCCGGGGTGGAGACGGAGGCCTCGGGCGCGGGCTCCTCGGGCGCGGCCTCCTCGGGCAGCGGGATCGGCTCGGGCAGCGTGGCGCTCTCCCCCGCCCCCGGCGCGCCGCCCCACACCCGCGGGTCGAGGAACGTCGCGCTCTCGGCCTCCGCCTCCGCCCCGGCCTCGGGCAGCGGGATCGGCTCGGGCAGCGTGGCGCTCTCCCCCGCCCCCGGCGCGCCGCCCCACACCCGCGGGTCGAGGAAGGTCGCACTCTCGGCCTCGGCGGAGTCGAGGCGCACGGTGGCCTCGGCGTCCGGTGTGGCGGCGGGCGCGGGCGCCGGGGAGAGCCGGACGGTGCGGTCCGTGCGCGGGTCGGGCGCGCCGAGCGGCGAGCGGGGCAGCGGGACCGTCCCGGACTCCCCCTTGTCCAGACGGACCGTCTCCACCGCGTCCGGCCCGCCCAGCGGCGGCCGGGGGAACGGGACGGTCTCACCCTCCCCCGTCAGGCGCAGGCGCTCCTCGTTGTCGAGGCGCACCGTCTCCACCACATCCGGCCCAGCCAGCGGCGGGCGCGGCAGCGGAACCGTCCCGGACTCCCCCGTCAGACGCAGGCGCTCCTCGTTGTCCAGACGGACCGTCTCCACCGCATCCGGCCCGCCCAGCGGCGAGCGCGGCAGCCGGACGGTCCGGTCCGCGCGCGGGTCGGAAACTCCGCCGAGGCGCGTCGTCGCCTCGGCGGCGTCCGTGCGGCTGGTCTCCTCCCCCTCGCCCGTACCCGGACCGAGCCGGACGGTCTGGTCGGCGCCCGGGGTGGGGGCGGCGTCGGGGTGGGGCGTGGACATGGCTTTCTCCAGGGCGAGGGGTGGGGCGGCTGTGACCGGGACCGACAGGGCGTCAGCGGGGCGGGTTGCAGGTGAAGGCGTACAGCTCGGCGGACGTCTTGCCCGGTGCGGTCGCGGCCGGGCTGGTGCCGACGCGGACGCCCCAGGTCGTGGAGTTGTCGGCGGAGCCGAAGTTGTGGACGCGGGTGATGGTGGCGCGGCCGTTCTGGACCGGCACGGTGTCGGTGGCGACGGTGGCGGCGCGTCCGCCCGAGCTGTGGTACCAGCTGAGGGTCAGGGTGCCGGTCGCGTTGCCCTGGGCGGCCACGGTGACGGTGGCGGTCAGGGCCCACTGGCCGCTGCAGGACAGCGAGTCCAGGTTCACCGAGCTGATGGTGAGGGTGGCGGGCGCGACGGTCTGGGTCGGCGAGGGCGAGGGCGCCGAGGAGGTCGGCCCGCCCTGCACGGGACCGGGCCCCGGGCCGGGGCCGGGGCCGGCGGGCGGGGCGGACGCCGGTGCGCCGGGGCCGGCCGGGGCCGGCTGCGGGCCGGTGGCGGGGGCCGCGGGCGTGCCCGGTGCGGCGGGTGTCTTGCCGCCCGGCGTGGCCGGGGCGGACGGGGTCGCGGTGGCGGTCGCGCTGGTGGACGCGGTGGCCGTCGGCGTCGCCGTGGCGGGCGGGGTCGCGGTGGCGCCGGTCGTGCTGGGCGGGGCGGACGGGCTGCCGGTCGGGTCGTGCGCGCCGAGGCTGGTGGTGGCCTCGGGCGAGGCGCCGCCGAGCACGGTGCGGGCGCCGCCGTCGGCGGCTCCCGCCATGGCGACGGTGGTGAGGGTGGCCAGGGCGATGACGCCGGCCGCGACGCCGGTGAGGACCTTGCCGCGGGTCCCGATACGGGCGGTCAGGGGCAGGCTGGCGGCGGCCGGTGCGGCGTCGGCGCCCACGTCCATGGCGGCGTCCGTGTAGGCGTCCGTCTCGGCCGGGCCGAGGAGGGTGTGGGCCAGCGAGGTGCCGCCGCCGGCCGCTCCGCCGGCGCCGGGCAGCAGCAGCGCGAGCAGGGCGACCAGCGCGGTCAGGTCGCGGCGGCCCTTCTCCTCCCAGTACGGCCCGTAGGCGGCGGCCGCGACGGCCTCCAGCTGTTCGACGAGCGCGGCCGCGCTGTCGGGCCGGGCCTCGGGTTCCTTGGCCAGGCCCGCCAGGATCAGCGGCCGGACGGGCTCCGGGGCCAGTTCGGCCGGGATCGGCGCCTCGCTGTGCTGGACGGCGAGTTCGACGATCGTGGCGCCCTCGTAGGGGCGGGCGCCGGTGAGGCACTCGAAGAAGGTGGCGGTCGCCGCGTAGACGTCGCCCGCCGGGGAGGCGGGCCGGCCCGCCCACTGCTCGGGCGGCATGTAGGCGGGGGTGCCGGAGACGTCGCGGTCGGCGCCGCTGGGCACGGCGATGCCGAAGTCGACGAGCTTGGACGTGCCGACGGTGTCGACCAGGACGTTGGCGGGCTTGTAGTCGCGGTGCACGACGCCGGCCCCGTGCGCGGCGGCCAGGCCCAGCAGCGAGCCCTTCAGGACCACCAGGGCGGCCTCCGGAGTGGTGGCGCCCTCCGCGCGCAGCAGGTCGCGCAGCGCGATGCCGTCGACCAGTTCCATCACGATGGCCGAGCCCTGCTCGCCCTCGACGTACTCGTAGAGCCGGGTGACGTACGGGGAGTCGATGCCGGCGAGGACCTCGGCCTCGGCGCGCAGCGCGGCGGAGGCGGCGGAGGCGTGGAGGTGCTTGATCGCCACCGGGGTGCCGGTGTCGCGGTGGCGGGCGAGCACGACCCGCCCGCTCGCCCCGGCGCCGAGCTCGCGCTCGTAGAGGTACTCCGGGAGCTCCCAGAGGTGTTCGGCGGGCGTGGTGTCGCCGCCGCCGGGTCTGTGGCCCTCGGCCTGTCTGTCGTCCATCGTCCTGCGCTCTTCCCGTTCCTGCTCGCTGCCTGCTCGGCTCCGCGGCGCCGCACCTTACGGCACGCCGACTACCGGCGGGGACGCGGGCCGTGAACTGCGGGTTCCGGCGGTCGCGGCCGGGAAGGTCACGATTCGGGTGCTTCGTACAGGGCCCCAATTTCGGTCGTACCGGCAGGATCTGGTCCCGGGTGTGGCAGGATGCGAGTCGATCATGGACTCCAGGGAGGGGACCCGGTGCGGTTGCGTGGCGTGGTGTCGGCTGCCGTCGTCGCGGCGGCGCTCGCCTTGTCCGGTTGTTCGCAGGAACCGCCCGTGCGGGCGGCGGACGGCGGCCCGTCCCCGGCGGGGGCTCCGGCGCAGGTCCGGCTGCGCGACGCACTCCTGACCGACCGTCAACTGCCGCCCGATTTCCGACTGTTGACTGCTTCGGCTACACCTGACCGGCACTTCTCGGACGTCCCGATCACGGCCATGCCGTGCGAGGAGCTCGTGGTGGAGGGCTTCACGGCGAGGCACGACCGCCCCGCGGAGGGCGTGTCGGTGGGGCTGGAGAAGCCGTCCGACGACTGGTTCGGCCGGGAGTCGCTCGACCGGTACCCGCCCGGGCGGGCCGCCGCCGTCATGGCGGCCGTCCACGGCGCCGCGCAGCGCTGCGCCTCGTACACCGCCACGCTTCCCGTCGACGGTTCCCCGACGAGGAACACGGTGTCCACGGCGGGAGTGGGCGGCGTGGCGGCCGACGACGGCCTGGTGCTGCGGATCTCCGCGCTCGGCCCCGGCGATGGCGAGCCGTACGTGACCGAGGTGGCACTGGTCCGCGAGGGCGACGTGATCCTCACCGTGCACAAGACCGTCGCGCAGCAGCCCCGGTCCAGCGTGGAGGCCGTCCTGCCGGCCGCGGTGGCGGCGTACCGGGCGGCGGCCGGTACGCCGTAGGCGCCGGGCAGCCTTCCGCTCCGCCCGGCGGGCGGCCTTTCGCCGTAGGCGCCGGGTAGCCTTCCGCTCCGCCCGGCGGGCGGCCTTTCGCCGTAGGTTGGCGGGATGACGGCCGAGTTCGAGACTTTCGCGCGTACCGCCACCGGTTTCACCCCCTACCCGTACCAGGTGGCGCTGGCCGCCGAGGGACTGCCCGCGCTGCTGGAGGCGCCCACCGGGGCGGGCAAGACCGTGGCCGCCGTGCTGCCGTGGCTGTACCGGCGGCTGGTCACGGCGCCCGGGGACACGCCGCGACGGCTGGTGCTGGTGCTGCCGCGGCACAGCCTCGCCGACCAGACCTTCGCCCGGATCGCGGGGTGGCTGGAACGCCTGGGGCTGACGGGCGAGGTGGGGCTGCACCTGCTCGCGGGCGCGGCGGCGCAGGAGGGCGGCTGGCGGCGCGCGCCCGAGCGCAGCGCGATCCTGGTCGGCGCGCACGACGTGCTGCTCAGCCGGGCGCTCATGCGCGGCTACGCGGACGCGCGGACGATGGCGCCGGTCTCGTACGCGCTGCTGCACACGGACGCGCAGTGGGTGTTCGACGAGGCGCACCTGCTCGGGCCCGGCCTGTCCACGGGTGTGCAACTCCAGCGGCTGCGCGATGAGCTGGGGACGGCGGCGGCGACCCGGACGATGTGGATGTCGTCGGTGCGCGGGCCTTTCGACCCCGGCGGCAGCGCGGTACGTGCGCCGGAGGCGGCCGGGACGCTGCGGCGGATCGCCCGGCTCGACGTCGGGCCCGGACGGTACGCCGCCGCGCTGGCGCGGGCCGTCGCCGGTGCGCACGTGCCCGGCACCCGGACCGTCGTGGTGCTCGACTCGCCGGAGCGGGCGCGGGCCGTGCACGCGGGCCTGGCCGAACTGGGGTGCGCGGCGCTCCTGCTGCACCCGCACTTCCGGGCCGCCGACCGCCGCCGCGTCCTGGCCGCCGCCGAGGCCGAAGGCGACCTCGTGCTCGTCACCACTCCCGCCGTGGAGGCCGGGCCGGACCTCTCCGGCCGCACCGTGGTCACCGAACTCGCGCCCTGGGCCTCGCTGGTGCAGCGCGCCGGGCGCTGCAACCGGCACGGCGAGCACCCGGATGGCGGCGACCTGCTGTGGTGCACGCCGCCCGAGGGCGGCGATGCGGCCGTCGCGCGCTGGCTGACCGCCCACGAGGGCCGGGCCGTCACCCCCGGCGACCTGCTGGCGGCCCGCGTCGGGACGCCGCCCGCGCCGCCGGGGCCCGGGCGCGAGGACGTCCTGGCCCTGTTCGACTCCCCCGCCGACGCCGCCGACCCCACCGACCCCACCGACCGGGCCGACCCCACCGACCGGGCCGACCAACGGGCCGACCGGGCCGACGCGGTGGACCGGTGGATCTGCGGGCCGTCCGAGGCGGACTCGCTCCCGGCGCTGGCCGCCTGGCGCGCGTGGGAGTCCGGCGCGCCCGGCGAGGAGGAGCCCGACCCGGCGAGCGCCGAACTCTGCCCGGTGCCGCTCGGCGAGCTGCGCCGGCTGCCCGCCGGCCGGGCCTGGCTGCGCGATGCCCTGGACGGCTGGTGGCGCCCCGCGCAGCCGGACGACCTGCGCCCCGGCGTCCGTGTGCTCCTGGACGCCCGTGCCGGCGGCTACCTGCCGGACCTCGGCTGGAGCCCGGCGAGCCCGGCCCCCGTCCCGTGCGAGGCGCCCGGCCCGAGGACGCCGCTCTACGCCTGCACTGCCTGGGTCGGTCTCGACCAGCACCTCCAGGAGACCGCCGAGGAGGCGCAGTCGCTGCTCGCCGCACTTCCTCGACTCCCCGCCGGGCTGGGCGAGGCCGTCGTCGAGGCGGCCCGCTACCACGACCTCGGCAAGTGCCACGACGCCTTCCAGGAGAAGCTGCGGGCCGGCCGCACCGACCCGCCCGCCGGCCTGCTGGCCAAGTCGAAGAACGGCGCCGACCCCCTGCCGCCCTACCGTCCGACCCGCCCCTACTTCCGGCACGAGCTCGTCAGCGCCCTCCTGCTGTGGCACGGCGGTCACGACCCCCTGGTGACCTACCTGGCCGCCGCCCACCACGGCCACGTCCGCGTCACCGTGCGCCCGCGCGGCGACGAGGCCCCGCTGCTGCTCGGCGTCGCCGACGGCGACCGCACCCCGCCCGTCGACCTGTCCACCGGCGAGCACTTCCCGGCCCTCACCCTGCACACCGCCGGCTTCCCGCAGGCCTGGACCGAACGCGCCCTCGCCCTGCGCGACACCCCAGGCCTCGGCCCGTTCCGCCTCGCCTTCCTCGAAACCCTCGTCCGCGTCGCCGACTGGCGCGCCAGCGCCCGCCACGACGGCCCCCTGCCGACACCAGCGGATCGTTGACGAACGACGTGTCAGCATGGACGGATGGATGTGATCTTCAGGGCTCGGAAGCGCGTGACGACGCCGGTTCTCGACATCGCGTACGAGCAGTTCGGGGAGTCCGGGGAGTCCGGGGAGTCCGGGGCGGGCGCGGGGGTGCCGGTGGTCCTGCTGCACGGATTCCCCTATGACGTGCGGGCGTTCGACGAGGTGGCGGCGCGGCTCGCCGCGCGCGGGCGGGTCGCGCTGGTGCCGTACCTGCGCGGGTGCGGGCCGACGGCGTTCCGGGACGAGGGGGCGATGCGCAGCGGGCAGCAGGCCGCGCTCGGGCAGGACCTGGCCGACTTCCTGGACGCGCTGGGGATCGGGCGGGCGGTGGTCGCCGGGTACGACTGGGGCGGGCGGGCGGCGTGCGTGGCGGCGGCGCTGTGGCCGGAACGCGTCGCGGGGCTGGTGACGGGCGGCGGCTATCTCGTCCAGGACATCGCGGGTTCGGTGGAGCCGGTTTCGCCGGAGGCGGAGCGCAATCTCTGGTACCAGCACTATTTCCACTCGGAGCGTGGGCGAAGGGGATTGGAGCGCAACCGCGAGGAGCTGTGCGCGTTGCTCTGGCGGCTGTGGTCGCCGACGTGGGCCGGGGCCGGCGAGGCATTCGGGGCGTCGGCGGCGAGCCTGCACAATCCGGACTTCGTCGACGTCGTGGTGCACTCCTACCGGCACCGGTTCGGGCTCGTGGCGGGGGATCCGCGCTACCAGGCGCTGGAGGACCGGCTCGCGGCCGGGCCGCCGATCACGGTGCCGACGGTCGTGCTGGTCGGCGGCGCGGACGGGGTGATCCCCGTCGACGTACAGGGCGATACCGGGCGCTTCCGCGGGCCGTGCGAGGTCACCGTCCTGCCGGGGATCGGGCACAACGTGCCGCAGGAGGCTCCCGGGGCGTTCGCGGACGCGGTGCTGGGACTGCCCGGCCCGCCCCACTGATGCGCATTACGCCTGGCCGCCCACCGGGGACGGGGACGGGCCGCCGCCGTGCCTGCCGACGTTCCTGGAGATGACCGGGGAGCACCACGAGCGCGTGCGCCGCGCCGTGCTGCCGCTGTTCGGGCGCGGGGGCTGGAGTTCATGCGGCCGGCGACCTGGTCCTGCTGTCCCTGGACGCCGCCAACCACGACCCCGCGGCGTTCACCGGCGCCGAGGACTTCGACCCCGCCCGCTCCCCCAACCCCCACCTGCGCTTCGGCTACGGCCGCCACCACTGCCCCGGCGCCCACCTGGTGCGCCGGCACTCCGACACCGCCTTCCGCACCCTGCTCACCCACCTCCCCGCCACCCTGCGCCTCGCCGCCCCGCCCGCCGACATCCCCTGGCACCCCAACCGCATGGCCATCACCCCGGCCGCCGTCCCGGTCACCTGGTGAACCGATGAATTGGTGACCCGGTGAACCGGTGTGGGGCGCCCGGGACCGTCCTGGCGCCCCACACCGTGCTTTCGCGCCCGGCCGGGCGAAAACCCGTGGCCGGACGGGCGGGTGGGGCGGTTGACTGGGGCGGACACGGCATCGGGCGGCGAGGAGGAATCCGTGGAGGCCCCGGCTTTCGAGGTCCGGCTGACCGGCACCCCGGCCCGCGACGCGACCGCCCTGCGGGCGGTGCGGGCGGTCACCGGCCTGAGCCTGTGGCGCAGCCGGCAGGTGCTGGACGGCCCGCCCGCCGTCGTCCAGGCGGGTGCCCCGTTCGACATCGCCGTCCGGCTGGCCCGGCAGCTGCGCGAGGCCGGTGTGCCGGCCGACGTCCGGTGCGACTGGTGCCGGCGCACGCTGCCGGGCGACGGCACCGCGGTCGATCCCGGGCCGTGCGCGTCGCAGTACTGGCCCGTCGCGCACTGCGGGGCCAACTCCGTGACGGACTGCGACTGCTGGGTCTGCGCGCTGCGCGGCCAGGGCTGATCCCGGGCCGTCGCGGTCGACGGCCCGGGCCGCGGTCAGGGCGTGATGACGAACGAGCGGATGGTGTCGAAGTCGACGAATATCCGGCCCGGCCCGAGCAGCGGCTCGCAGTCGACTCCCCCGGGGCCTCGGCACAGCGACACCCGGCCGCCGGTCAGGTTGTTATCCAGCCATCCCATGCCGTGCACGTTGGACGGGGTGTGCACCCCGTAGCCGTAGAAGACCATGATCGGCTGGTCCGGGACGAGGATGCACACGGCTTCCCGCGGGCATTGCTCGACCGTGTCGGCCCGGGCCGTGCCCGTGCCGACGAGGGTGGTGGCGGCGAGGGCGGCCGCGGCGGCGCCCGTTGCGAGGACGGCCTTCAGGCTCTTCATCGGCTCTTCCTTCCGTTTCGTGACCGATCGTCAGGAACCCCACCCATGGAACGTCGTGGGTGGGGTGCCGGTCGAATGGTTCGAAGGAATTCGAAGACGATCACCTGGGAATGCCCGGGCCGCCGGGCGGAGGCCGGCGGCCCGGGGCGGGCCCGGTTCTACCTGTAGCGGTAGCGGATGCGGCCGCGGGAGAGGTCGTAGGGGCTGAGCTCCACGAGGACGCGGTCCTCGGGGAGGATCTTGATGTAGTTCTTGCGGATCTTCCCGCTGATGTGGGCGAGCACGACGTGCCCGTTCTGGAGCTGCACCTTGAAGGTCGCGTTGCGCAGGCACTCGGTGACGGTGCCCTCGACTTCGATGGCTCCTGTTGATTTGGTCATGGTTTCCCGTTTCCGGTCGGTGGGGCGGTGGATCGCTTGTGTGGTGTGGCGGGGCGTCAGCGGCGGACGAGTTCCAGGATGCTGCCCACATGCTCGGCGCCCACGCCTTCGAGGAGGGCGATGGCGGCCGTGTTGGTCTCGTCGGCCTCGGCCCAGGCCGAGGCCGTCCCGGCGTGGTGCAGCGAGCCCAGTGTGTGGGCCAGCAGCGCCCGGGCGATGCCCCTGCGCTGCGCCTCGGCGCGGACGGCGATGAGGCCGATCCGCGGCCGGCGGGTGACCGGGGCGAGGCGGAGCAGGCCGAGGTAGCGGCCGTCCTGCTGCGCGACGACGTACTTCGACGGGTCGACGACGGTGGTGCCCGCCGGGCGGGGCAGTACCTCGGCCGGCATCGTCCGCCAGCCGGGGCCGGCCCCGACCTCGTCGCGCACGGCGCGGTCCAGGTCGTGCAGTGGGCCTTCCTGCGCCTGGCCGGCGGGCACGATCGTCACGCCCGCCGGGGGCCGTGCCGGGGCGAGCCCGGTGGTGTGCGGGTCGGTGGGCACGACGTAGGTCCGCTCGCGGCGGGCGGTGGTGAAGCCGAGCCGCTGCCAGGCGGCCACCGCGTCGTGGTCGGCTTCGTCGGCGACGGTGTGCAGCGGCGCCGGCAGGTCGGCGAGCATCGTGGCGGCGAGGCGGTCGCGGGCCGCGTCGTGCCAGGCGTCGATGCTGACGAAGAGCCGCCCGTCGGGCCTGTTCGAGGCGTCGGCACGGCCGACGACCAGGTCGCCGTCGAGGGCCTGCCACTGCGTGTCGGCGGTACGGGTGACGGTGAGCGCGTGCTCGCGCGGGCCCGGGACGGGGTGCGGGGAAGAGGATGCGTTCATGGTGTTGCCTTTCGGGAGTGCCTTGTCGCAGGGGCTCCCGGGCGACACCAAACGTCAATCGCCCACCGTGACGACGAGGGGGAGCACCCACACGGATACAGCCTTCATGGGTCTCACACCTCCTCACGTTCTTTCACGGCTGCACAGACAGTAACAGCAAGGAGCGGACCGGCCCAACCGATTTACCGCGGGCGACTGCTCGTCTACTGATCGTCGACGGTCCGTTGACGCGCGCCGCATAGCTTCCTGAGCCTGCGACCCGCCCGGACCGCGGGCCGGTGCCGGAGGGAGGGGCTCTACCTCGGCCGGGCCCGCGACGCGGTCCACCGCGTGTGGTGGCGCCCCACCGGGCGCGCCGCCCCCAAGCTCCCGGGTCCGGACGGCCGTCTCCCCCTCGGCCGCCCGGACCCGGGCCTTTTCGCGCGCTGGCGCCGGGCGGTGTCCGTGCCGTGTGGGAGGCTGCCGCGACGGCGGTGGGCGGCGGGACGGAGGGCCGGCGGGATGGGTTTCGGGGACGGGGTCTGGCGGCTGGTGCGGCAGGAGGAACTGCTCGGCGAGATCCTGGTCGACGGGTCCGACTTCCCGTGGCTGGAGGGGCGCTTCGTCCCCACGCCGGCGTTCGCCGCGGTGAAGCCGTGGTTCGACGAGTCGCTGGCCCTCCTTGAGGCGGACGGGATCGAGCGCTTCGACGACGTCTACGACCGCATCGCGCGGGCCCTGTCGCTCGTGGCCCCGTCGGGTCCGGTCGCCGAGTTCCTGTTGCACATCGAGGACGGCCGCGCCTGGTTCCGGTGGAGCGACGAACCGTTCGACGAGGACTGAGCCCGCGGATGTGATGACACATCAGGAAGGGCTTCCGGCGAATGAGTTGGGCGGGGCGGGGTCGGCGGCGGCGGGGTGCCCGGTGTGGCCGTCGCCCTCGATGTCGACGTGCGGCAGCAGGCGGTCGAGCCAGCGGGGCAGCCACCAGTTGCCGTCGCCGAGCAGGACCATGGTGGCGGGCACGAGCAGGCCGCGGACGACGGTCGCGTCCAGGGCGACGGCGCTCGCCAGGCCGACGCCGAACATCTTGACGACGGGGTCGTCGGACAGCAGGTAGCTCAGGAAGACCGCGACCATGATGAGGGCGGCGGAGCTGATGATCCGCCCGGTCGCGGCGAGGCCGGCCACCACGGCGCGGCGGTTGTCCCGCTCCCGCAGGTAGCCCTCGCGCACGGCGCTGAGCAGGAAGACCTCGTAGTCCATCGACAGGCCGAAGAGCACGGCGAACATCAGCAGGGGCACGTAGCCGGGGATCGGGACGGCGCCCTCCAGGCCGATCAGCCGGGCGCCCGAGCCGTGCTGGAAGACCGCGGTGAGCACGCCGTAGGCGGCGGCGACCGACACCAGGTTCATGACGGCGGCCTTGACGGCGACGACGGGCGAGCGGAAGGCGAGGAGCAGGAGGAGGCCGGCGACGGTCAGGACGAAGCCGACGACGAGCGGCATCCGCTGCGCGATGCGCGCGTTGAGGTCGGCCTGGGCCGCCGGGGCGCCGCCGACGTGCGGCACCTGGCCGCTGCCGGCGGTGGCGGCGGGCAGGACGTCCGAGCGCAGGCGGCGGACGAGTGCGGTGGTGGCCGGGTCGGAGGGGGCGGTGGCCGGGGTGACCTGCCAGCGGGCGGTGCGGCCGTCGGCGGCGAGGGCGGGCGGGCGGGCCGACGGCGGCGACGCCCTCGGCGGCGCGCAGGGCGGTGGTGACGGCCGTCAGGCGCGGGTCGGTGCTCCCCGCGCCCGCCTGCACCGGCGCGGGCAGGACGTCGACGACCTGGAGCACGCCGTTGGCGCCCGGGCCGAAGGCCTGGGCCATGCGGTCGTAGGCGGTGCGGCTCATGGTGCCCCGGGCCTTGGCGCCGGCGTCCAGCTGGCCGAGGTGCAGGTGCGCCGCCGGGGCGGCGAGGGCGCCGAGCAGGGCGAGGCCGGCCAGCAGCAGGGGCCACGGCCTGGCCGCGACCAGGGCGGCGATCCGGCCCCAGCCGCGCGGGCGCCCGTCCGGGGCGGGGGCGGCCGGGCGGGGTGTCAGGCGCGTGCCGAGCAGGACGAGGACCGCGGGCAGGAGGGTGAGGTTGACGCCCAGCGCCACCACCACGGCGATCGCGGGCGCGAGGGCCAGGGCGTACAGCAGCGGCAGTCCGCCCAGGGCCAGGCCGGCCAGTGCCGCGACGACGGCGCTGCCGGCGAAGGCGACGGACTTGCCGGAACCGGCGGTGGTGCGCACGGCCGCGTCCTCGACGCCCGCCCTGGCGGCGCGCAGCTCCCGGAAGCGGGTGAGCCCGAAGAGGGTGTAGTCGATGCCGACGCCCAGGCCGATCATCGCGGCGATGGTCTCGCCGGCCTGGGGGACGTCCATCAGGTGGCCGACCAGGCCGAGGACGGGCAGCGCGATGCCGAGACCGACCACCCCGGCGAGCAGCGGCAGGCCGGCGGCGAGGAGGCTGCCGAGGGTGAGGGCGAGGATCACCAGGGCGGTGCCGAGGCCGATGGCCTCGCTGCGCCCGGTGCTCCCCCGGTCGACCGCCGCGGCGAGCTGGCCGCCGGGGGTCACCTCGATGCCGGCGGCGGTGGCCGGTGCGGCCGCGGCGAGCACGGCGTCGGTCGTCTCGGGCGTCACCTCCCGTCCGGAGACGTCGAGTTCGACGGAGAGGTAGGCGGTGTGGCCGTCGGCGCTCGTCGCCGCGGCGCCGGCCGGGTCGTAGGGGGTGGTGACGGCGACGACGTGCGGCACCGCGGCGATGGCGGTGGCGGCGCTGCGGACGGCGGCGGCGGCGCCGGGGGCGGTGAGCGGGGCGGCGCCGGCGGGGGTGTGCAACAGGACCGGCTGCTTGCCGGAAGGCGGGGCGGGGAACGCGCGGGTGGCCGTGTCGAGCGCGGCCTGGCTGTCGCTGCCGGGGATGGAGACGTCCTCGCTGGTGACCCGCCCGAGCAGCCCGACGGCGGTGAGCGCGGCGGCCAGGAGCAGGAGCCAGGCCGCGACGACGCGCTTGGGTCTGCGGGCGCACCAGCGCCCCACCGTGGTGAACATCTGCGGCGAACGGCCTTTCGTACGCGGCGGAAGGGCGCGCCGCCCCCACCGGAAACTTATTGCACTCCCCGTGCAACGCGTAGACTTGCACTCACGGTGCAAGAATGTCAACGAGAGTGCGGAGGAGCCCCACGTGAAACGGTCCGAGGCCGCCGCGCCCGCCGCCGACGGGCGCACGGAACGCGGGCGGCAGACCCGCGAGAAGATCGCCGACGCGGTGCTGTCGCTGCTCGATGAGAACCAGTCGCACTTCCCGGCCGACAAGGTGGCCGCACGGGCGGGCGTCTCCCGCCGACTGGTGTTCCACCACTTCGCCGACATGGCCGAGCTCGCCGAGGTGGCCGTCAACCGGCGCCTGGAGCAGCTCGCGGCCCGGATCGGGCCGCTTCCCACCGAGGGGCCGCGGGAGCTGCGGGTCACGGCCCTCACCGAGCAGCGCGCCCGCATCCTGGAGGGCGTCACCCCGACCAGACTCGCCGTCATGCGGCTGGAGAACCCGTCCCCGCGGATCCAGGAGGCGGTGCGGCAGATGATGGACTTCGCCCGCCTGCGGCTCGCCCAGGTCTTCGCCGCGGAACTCGACCCGCTCCCCGAACCCGCCCGGAGCGAGCTGCTCGACGGCCTGGACGCGGTGACCACGTGGAGCGCCTGGCACCACTGGCGCAGCTGCGGCCAGAGCCCGGAGGAGGCGCGGCACACCATGGCCGCCACCGTCCGCACGCTCCTCGCCGGCGCCGGACGGACGCCGAAGGGCTGACGGCGGCGGACCGCGGGCCGGCGGCACGGCCGGGAGGCGCACGGATCGTTCACAGGTCGGCGGCGGGGTGGGCCGATCGACGTGCCGTAGGTTTGATTTCCTCCCCGCGCTAAAGCACGGGGATTCCAGCACCGCGGGCCGCGCGGGGGCTTCGCCCCGTGCGTGTGCGCGTGGCCGGTGGTTGGCGCTTCACAGACCGGCCAGTGCCGAGGTCTCCACGCCCTGACACCGCATGCCCTGCGGCGTTGAGGATGTTCTTCGCGGCGTTCACGTCGGCGTGGTCCCGGTGCCCGCAGGCGGTGCACTCGAAGACCGCTTGGCTCTCGCGGCTCTTCGGGTCCACGTGCCTGCAGGCATGGCAGGTCTGCGACGTGTACGCGGGGTTCACCAGAACGATGTCCGTGCCGGTGGTGCGCGCCGCGTTGCGCAGCGCAAGTTCGAGCATGTACCAGCCCTTGTCCAGGATGGCCCGGTTCAGTCCTGCTTTCTGCCGGACGTTACGGCCCGGCTCCTCGACCGTGCCGGCTGCCGAGGCCGTCATGCTCCTGATTCTGAGGTCTTCCAGCACCACCAGCGCGTTGTCGGTGGCCAGGCTGGAGGCGGTCTGCGCACAGAAGTCCGCACGCCGGTCGCGGACACGTCCGGTGATCGCATTGATCTTCGCCACCACCACCCGGCGCCGGTTGCTGCCACGCTCGCACCGGGAGAGCTGCTGCTGCAACCGCCGCAGCCGCTTCGCCTCACCCGGCGTGGTGTACGGGCGGTCGTGGAAAACACCCGTGCTGGTCGTCGCGGCGACCTTCACTCCTCGGTCCACCCCGACGGCCGTGTCCGACATCGCGTGCCGCTCCGGCGTGGACCTGCCGTCCTCCACCAGGAAGGAGACGAACCAGTGCCGTCCCTGCCGGCTGACCGTCGCCGAGCGCACATCGCCGCCAAGCGGCCGGGACCAGCGAAACCGCACCCATCCGAGCTTCGGCAGCTTCGCCCGCCCCCATTTCCGCCCGATCCGCTCAACCCTGATCAGGTTTCCGGCCGGGAACCGGAACGACGGCGACCAGCGCACCTTCGACCGCCACCGGACCCTGAGCGTGCCGTGCTCACGGCACGCCCGGTCCAGATCCCGAAGAGTCTGCTGCAACACCTGCGACGGTGCCTCCGCCAGCCACGGGAACTCCCGTTTGGCGTCGGCCAGCTCGGCGGCCTGCGGCACGTAGTTCATCCACGCCCCGCGCCGCCTGTACTCCCGGCGCTGCTCAAGGGCAGTGTTCCACACCGACCGACACAGGTCGCCGAACATATCGCACAACTCGGCCTGTGCCGCGTCGAGTTCGAGCCGATACCTACGGCCGGACAACATAATGGAACACCCCCACTCGATTTGCCGTGATGAACGTAGCGCACGCCACTGACACGGGGGTGATCGCGGCCCCGCTGGCGGCGCTGTGCGGTGCGGGGACCGTGCTGCTGTGGCAGGGCTTCCACCGCGGCGGCGCGCGGGCATGGGCGTTTCCGGCCGCGGTCGCCGGGACCGCCCTCTGGTCGGTCTTCCTGGCCCGGGAGTTCCCGTCGTTCCTGCCGTGGCTGGCGCCGGTCGTGGTGGTCCTGAGGGTGGCGGCGCTGGCGCTGCTCGCGGCGGTCAGGTTCAGCCGTTTCACCGGGCGGCGGATCGCGCTGGCGGGCGGCGGGCGACGACTCCGGCGGCCGGCAGCTCTACCTCTGCACGCGCGCGGGCTGAGAACGCCTCCGGGAACAGACCGGGCGGGTGCCGGCGGCCGGCGCCCGCCCGGTTCACTTCCCGGGGCTGCCCACCGACAGCTTCTCCCCGTCCACCAGCAGGCCGAAGAACGCCGCCGCGAAGATCGACAGCGCCGGGGCGGCCGCGGACCGGTCCGTGAGCCCGGTCATCAGCGCGCCGGTGACGGCGCCGAGGAAGGTGCAGCCCAGCAGCGCCCACCAGCAGAACCGCTGCCCCTTGCCCTGCGGGTTCGCCAGGGTGCCGATGATGAGGCTCACGATCCCCGACAGTCCGAGCTGGCCCAGGTTGGGCGTGGTGTCCTGGGAGAGTTCGTAGCTCAGGAACCCGATGATCAGCGCGAGCGCCGCCATGGCGAATCCCGAGACCCAGCCCTCCGGGAGGTCCAGTTCCTTCGCGGCCTTGGTGCGGGTGGGGTCGTCGCTCACGCAAGGACTGTAGGCGCCTCCTGCGGCCGGTGCCGGTCGCGGGCGCGCCGTGTTGGCGCCTGCCGCCCGGGCGGAGCAACCGGGCGCCGGCCCGGTCAGCCGTGGGTCGCTCGGCGGTTGGTCGGCGAGCACCGGTCAGGCGTGGACGGCGGCCCGGACCCGGTCCAGGTCCGCGAGCAGGGTGTCCAGCTGCGAGGGGTCGTTGGCGTAGGCGAGCACGGCCCGGTAGAACGCGCTCTGCATCGCGTCCGGCATCAGGTCGGAGGCGTCGAACCGTACCGCCCGGGCGTCGACCAGCAGTTGGCCCAGGCGGCGGGACAGGGCGTCCGGGTAGACGGTGGCGGGCACCTGGCGGTTGGGGCTCAGCGCGCCGCCGCGGGCCACCCAGATCCGCTGCGCCTCGGGTGTCGTGAGGTAGGCGGCGAGCTGCTGGGCGGCCGGGGTGGCGTGGAACATGCCGAGCAGGTCGCCCGCCACCTCCTCGGTGCCCTTGAACCCCTCGTCGATGGCCGGGAACCGGGCGAAGTCGTAGTCCTCGCCGGCCTTGAGCCGCGGGTCGCCCTGCCGGTAGTAGTCCGTGATGAAGGACGCCGCGTGCTCGAAGTAGCAGCCCGGCTGCGGGCCGAACAGCGAGCCGCCCGAGCCGGCGAAGCCGGTGAGCAGCATGCCGCGGGCGTCACCGCGGACCATGCCCTTGGCGGCGACCACGTCTCCCCAGGTCTGCCAGGCCCGTTTGATCGCCGGGGAGTTCCAGGCGAGCGCGCCGCTCGCCCACTGGTCGTAGACGTCCGGTCCGGACTGGGCGAGGACGATGTCCTCCAGCCAGTCGGTGCCCGGCCAGCCGGAGGCGGAGCTCGACTCCAGGCCGACGCACCACGGGGGGACGCCCGACCCGGCGATCTGCCGGTCCAGGGTGTTCAGCTGGTCCCAGCTGCCGGGTGGTGTCCAGCCGTGTGCGGCAAGGGCCTTGGGCGAGTACCAGATGAGGCTCTTCACCGTGGCCTTGACGAACACGGCGTACTGTTTGCCGTCAACGGCGCCCAGCCGCACCCAGCTCTCTCCGTACTGCGCGGCCATGCCCGGCAGGTCGAGCGCGCCGTCGAGCGGGGCCAGGCGGCCGGCCCGGGCGTACTGCACCAGTTTTCCGGGGCTGGAGAGGACGGCGAGGTCGGGCGGTGTCCCGTTGCCGACCCGGTCGGCCAGGACGGTGTCGGAGTCCCGGGAGCCCTGGTAGTCCACCTTGATCCCGGTCCGCTGCTCGAACGGCGCGACCATGGCCAGGAACGAGTCCCGCTCGCTGCCGGTCCAGGTGCCGAGCACGTGGACCACCGGTCCCGACCGGCCGCCGCTGCAGGCGGTGGGGCCGGCGAGGGCGACCAGCAGCAGGGCGAGGGCGGCCCGGGCCCAGCGGCCCGCCGTGCTCATCGCGCGGCCCGGTACTCGTCGATCCGTGGCCAGAGGCCGCCCAGGCAGAGCAGCGCGATGGCGGCGCACAGCACCGGGAGCGCGCGGCCCAGGCCCAGGTCGGAGCGGGCCGCCGACTCGGCGTCGGCCAGCCGTTGCCGGTCCGGCTCCGCGAGCCGGGCCAGGTCGGCGTCGAACGCCGTGCCGGCGCCGCCCAGTTGGGCGGGGCCGGGGCCGACGGCGGTGGCCGTCACGGCGGGGTCGGCGGCGGCCGCTGCGGCGGGGCCGCGGGTGGCGGCCTGCCGGCGCAGCTCGGCGTCGGCCGCGGTGAACTGCCGGAAGTCCTGGAGGGTGTGCACGGCGGCGTCCCGTTTCGCTGGGGAGGAGTCGGGGCGGAGGTCGGCGTCGATCAGGTCGGCGAGGATGCCGTGGAACGCGGGCGGCTCGCTCTCGGCCGCCGCGACCTCTCCCGGCGTGACCGGACGGTCCGCCAACTGGCCGGTGTAGGTGGCGAAGTCGTCGGAGAGGTCCTGTCCGGGGACGGCCTGGACCACCGCCAGCGCGTCGCCGCCCGCCGCGTCGGCGGCGAGTGCGCGGGCCTGCCAGGCGGCGGTCAGCCGGGGCAGCGCCTCGTCGGCGGCGGTGGCGAAGGCCCGGTCGGTGTGCAGGGTCGCCGCCGCCGTCCAGCCGGCCAGCGCGAGCAGCAGGACGGACGCGGTGAGCAGGCACGGGTTGAGCCGCCGGTTGAAGTGGCGGCTCAGGAAGCGCTGGGTGGCGACCAGCAGGACCAGGGCGAGCAGCGCGGGGGCGAGGTCGCCGAGCAGCACGGCCGGGGCGAGCCATCCGCTCTGCCGTTGCCGGTCCAGTTCCTGCTGCTCGGCGGCCCGCAGTTGCCGGACCTGGGCGAGGACTCCGTCGCCGGGTTTGTGCATCAGGTTCGTGGCGTAGCTCAAGTAGGCGGTGCCGAGGGCGCCTTGGCTCTCGGTGGCGTGCGCCTGCTCGATCAGGCCGGTGTACTCGACGAGCAGTCCCTCGACGGCCTGCAGGCGCCCGCTGCCGGCCGGGCCGGTCGCGTCGTGCTCGGCGGCCCGGGCGAGCGCCTGGTGGGCGGACTTCAGGTCGTCCTGGTAGCGCTGCCCCGGTCCGCTCAGGCGCACCGTCCCCGAGGCGAAGCTCCCGGCCGCGACCCGGTCCGCGTCGGCGAGCAGGTACGACAGCTGCGCGGTGTCGACGAGGGCCGGATCGGCGTGGGCCTCGGCGGCGGACACCGTCGTGTGCGCGCCGGAGAGCGCCGTCTGCAGCGTCCCCCACAGCGCCGCCGTGCACAGGACCAGCGCGACCACGGTCCGGCGCAGCCGGCCCGGGGTGGTGGGCGGCGCGGCGGGCCTGCCGCCGAAGCGGTGCGCCCGTGACCTCATGCCGGCAGTGGCCGCCATCCGCATCCCGCCCCCTGCTCGGCCCGTCAGGAGCCCGACGGATCGTCGCCCACCCTAGCCGCGCGACTACGGGGTGGCCACCGGAAAACGGGATATGACGGATCGTCAGCCCGGGACCTCGCTGCTCAGGGAAAGCCCGCCCTTGCAATGGCAAGCGTCCGCAATTATTGTTGCAGCAGATAGTGCACCTGCAATCAATGCCGCCGGGGAGCCTCCATGAGCACGACCCTCTTCACCCCCTACACGCTGCGGGAACTGACCGTCCCCAACCGCGTCTGGATGCCGCCGATGTGCCAGTACAGCGCCGCGCCCGACGGCGGGGCGGCCGGGGTGGCGACGGACTGGCACTTCACCCACCTCGCGGCGCGGGCGGCCGGCGGCACCGGCCTGATCATCGTGGAGGCCACCGCCGTCTCCCCCGAGGGCCGCATCAGCCCCTACGACCTCGGGCTGTGGAACGACACCCAGACCGAGGCACTGCGGCGGATCACCGCCTTCCTGAAGGACCAGGGCAGCGTCGCCGCCATCCAGCTCGGCCACGCCGGGCGCAAGGCCTCCACCGAGCGCCCCTGGGTCGAGCGCGGGCGCGCGCTCGCCCCGCACGAGCCGCACGGCTGGACCCCGGTGGGCCCCAGCGCCGTCGCCTTCTCCCCCGACCACACCACGCCGGACGAGCTGACGCGCGAGCAGATCCGCGAGATCGTCGGGCAGTTCGCGGACGCCGCCCGGCGCGCCCTGGAGGCCGGCTTCCAGGCCGTCGAACTCCACGGCGCCCACGGCTACCTGATCCACCAGTTCCTCTCCCCCGCCAGCAACCGCCGCACCGACGAGTACGGCGGCTCCTTCGAGGGCCGCACCCGCTTCGCCCTGGAGGTCGTCGACGCCGTGCGCGCCGTGTGGCCCGGGGAACTGCCGCTGCTGTTCCGCGTCTCGGCCACCGACTGGATCGCCGAGAACCCCGAGGACGGGCGCGAGGGCTGGACGCTGGAGGAGACCGTGCGCCTGGCCAAGGAGCTCCAGGCCCGCGGCGTGGACCTGATGGACGTCTCCACCGGCGGCCTCGTCCCCGACGCGAAGATCGACGCCGCCCCCGGCTTCCAGGTGCCCTTCGCCGAGGCGGTCCGCAGCGGGGCCGGCATGCCGGTGGCGGCCGTCGGCCTGATCACCGAGCCCGCCCAGGCCCGGGACATCCTCGCCGCAGGCCGGGCCGACGCCGTCCTGATCGGCCGCGAGCTGCTGCGCAACCCCTCCTGGGCGCGCCACGCCGCCGCCGCGCTCGGCGGGCAGGTCCACTCGCCGGTGCAGTACCACCGCGCCTGACGGGCCCGGCCGCCCGTTCACGGAAGAACGGGCGGCCGGCGCACTGCGCGGAAACGGGCAGAAGTGATGTGACCTTCGGTCCGGTCCTGACGCAGACTGGGCACTGATCACTCGACCGACCGAGGACGGACCCATGGCTGACCGGCCGCTGACCCTGATGGCAGTGCACGCCCACCCGGACGACGAGGCGACCGGAACGGGCGGCGTCCTCGCCCGCTACGCCGCCGAGGGCATCCGCACCGTGCTCGTCACCTGCACCGACGGCGGCTGCGGCGACGGCCCCGGCGGCGTCAAGCCGGGCGAGCCCGGACACGACCCCGCCGCCGTCGCCGCGCTGCGCCGCAAGGAGCTGGAGGCCAGCTGTCAGGTCCTCGGGGTGGGCCACCTGGAGACGCTCGACTACGGCGACTCCGGGATGATGGGCTGGGCGGCCAACGACGCCCCCGGCTCGTTCTGGGGCACCCCCGTCGCCGAAGGCGCCGCCCGCCTGGCCGACCTGATGCTGCACTACCGGCCCGACGTCGTCGTCACCTACGACGAGAACGGCTTCTACGGCCACCCCGACCACATCCAGGCCCACCGCATCACCATGGCCGCGCTGGAGCGCAGCGGGCTGACGCCCAAGGTGTACTGGACCACCGTGCCGCACTCGACGATGCGGCGCTTCGGCGAGGCCATGCGGGAGTTCGCCGAGGACGAGCCGCAGCCGGAGCGGTCCGGGGAGGGGAGCGAGGCCGAGCAGATGCCGGAGATCGGCCTGCCCGACGAGGCCGTCACCACCTGGGTGGACACCACCGAGTTCGGCGGGCGGAAGTTCGACGCGCTGCGGGCGCACGCGAGCCAGGGCGAGAACATCTTCTTCCTGCGCATGGGCCAGGAGCGCTTCACGGACCTGATGGGCCTGGAGACCTTCGTGCGCGTGCGGGACACCACGAACGCGCCGCTGCCCGAGGACGACCTGTTCGCCGGCCTGCGCTGACGCCGGGTCACGCCCGCGCCGGCGGCGTCCTCCCGCGAGAGGACGCCGTCGGCGTTCGTCGTCAGCGGCCGGTGGTGGCGACCGGGTCGGGGGCGGACCCGTGGGCGGGGGCGGGGATCACGGCCTTGCGGGCGTGCAGGACGGTGGCGCCCAGCGGGAGGGGGCTCTGGCCGACGAGGTGGAGGCCGGCGTCGGCCAGGAGGTGGGCGTAGTGGTCGGCGCGGCGTTCGCGGCCGCCGACGTTGCACATCATGTGGAGGTCCCAGGCGGTCGCCAGCGAGGGCGAGCCGTCGGCGGGCAGGACGCGTTCGATGATGAGCAGGTCGGCGTGGGCGGGCATCGCGCGGGCGCAGTGGCGCAGGATCTCGCGGCAGCGCTCGTCGTCCCAGTCGTGCAGCACGCGGGACAGGACGTAGACGTCCCCGCCGGCCGGGACGTCGGCGAAGTCGCCCGCCCGGTAGTCGACGCGCCCGCCGGTGCCGGCCGCGTCGAGCAGGCCGCGGGCGGCCTCGACGGCGTGCGGGCGTTCCAGCAGGACGCCGTGCAGGCGGGGGTGGGCGGCCAGGATGCGGCCGAGGAGTTCGCCGTTGCCGCCGGCGACGTCGACGACGGTCGCGGGGGCGGGCGCCTGGGCGGCGGCCGCGAGGGCGGGGTGGGCCGGGACCGGCTCGAACATGCGCGAACTGGCCGCCATGGAGCGGTCGAAGAGCTCGGCGAGTTCGGGGTCGCGGGCGAAGTGGTCGAAGTGGTTCTCGCCGAAGAGGTGGTCGAAGGCGGTCTGCCCGGTGCGCACTGTGTGGGCGAGGCGGCCGAAGGACTCGTAGAACGGCCCGCCGTACATCAGGGCCAGCGGGCGCATCGAGCCCGGGGTGTCGGTGCGCAGCAGGGCGCCGAGTTCGGTGAGGCGGAAGCCGTCGGGGGCCTCGGTGACGGCGCCGAGCATGGCGAGGTAGCGCAGGAGGGTGGTGAGGCTCTGCGGGTGGGCGCCGATCCGGCGGGCGAGGGTGTCGGTGGCGGTGGCGGCGGTGGTGTCGAGGGCGTCGGGGAGTTTCAGTTCGGCGCTGACGGCGAGGGCCTGGGTCGTCCACGCGCCGGTCATCAGGCGCAGGAGCGTTTCGGCGGGCTGGTGGGCGCGGGAGTCGTGGAGGTGGGCGGCGAGAGCGGGGCGGTGGTCGCCGGGGACGTAGAGCTCGATGCGCCGGTAGCCGGTCTTGGCGTCGGCGGGGGCGGTGAAGTAGAGGACGGTGCCGTCCTCGTGGGGGTTGTAGCCGCCGCCGTCGGGGGCCGCGCCGTGGCGGGCGAGGAGGTCGCACAGGCCGCGCAGGACGAGCGGGTCGGGGCGGGTGACCTCGAAGGCGAGGTGGGTCTCGTGCTCGTGGGCGCGTTCGTGGGCGGCGAGTTCGGCGAGGGCGGAGCCGGGCGGCACGGTGAGGGCGAAGACCTCGACGAGGCGGGGCTCCTCGCCGGGGCCGGTGACGGGCGGGCGCAGGATGCGCACGTCGAGGGCGGCGGGGTCGAGGCCGTGGCGGTGGGCGAGGCGGTCGCGGACGACGACGCTGGGGTGCTGCGGGGTGTCGGGGTCCAGGGCGCAGGCGGCGAGCTGGGCGCGCAGCGTGGCCTCGTCGGGCGGCAGGAGGAGCAGGGCGGCGTGGGCGAAGTGGCAGTGGTCGGCCAGTGCGCGCAGTTCCGGGCCGTCGAGGCCGGGCAGCAGGAGCGGGAGGAGGTCGGCGGTGTCCTGCTGGCGGACGAAGTCGGCGGTCGCGTGCAGGCGGGTCGCATCGTCCGGGGGCGTCGTCGTCATCGAGTGGGCGTCCTTGGTTCGGTGCTCGTGAGGGTGTGGTCGTGCGGATGCGGTCGTGCGGGTGGTGCGGCTGTGGTGCGGCCGTGGTGGGCTCAGATGCCGACGTAGCTCTCGGCGAACCAGTCCTGGAAGGCGCGGGAGGTGCGCAGCGAGTCGAGGCGTGAGCGCCGCATGGATTCGTGGAAGAACGATTCGCCGTCCGGTCCGGGCGGGGCGTGCAGGAGCTGGATCATCCAGTGCGAGAACTCCTGGGCGCGCCATATGTGGGTCAGGCTGGTCCTCGAGTAGCGGTCGAGGGCGCCGGTGTCGCCGTGGGCGAGGGTGTCGGTGAGGGCGTCGGCGAGGAGTTCGGCTTCCAGGACGGCGAGGTTGGCGCCCTTGGCGGCGGCGGGGGCGGGCAGGCTGGCGGCGTCGCCGGCCAGGAGGAGCGAGCCGTGGCGCAGCGGTTGGATGACGTCGGATTCGAGGTCGATGACGGTGCGCTGGATGATCGGGCCGCGGTGCAGGGGGTGGTGGTCGGCGCTGCGCATGCGGGTGTCGAGTTCGTCCCAGACGCGTTCGTCGGACCAGGCGTGGGGGTCGGTGCCGCGTTCGCACTGGAGGTAGTAGCGGGTGACGTCGGGGGTGCGGGCCATGTGGCCGGCGAAGCCGCGGCGGTGGACGGCGTAGCCGACGGCGTCGAGGCTGGGCGGGGCCTGGGCGAGCAGGCCGAGCCAGGAGATGCCGTGGTCGCGGTGATGGCGGGGGGTGCCGGGGGGCAGTGAGCGGCGGGCGGCGCCGTGGCGGCCGTCGCAGCCGGCGACGTAGCGGGCCTGCCAGTGGACGGTCTCACCGTCGGTGCCGGCGCCGGTGTCGCGGGCGGCGACGGTGGGGCGGGGGCCGTGGGCGTCGTGGACGGTGAGGGCCTCGGTGGTGAAGCGGATGCGTCCGCCGGCGGCCAGGTAGTGCGCGAGCAGGTCGGTGACCAGGTCCTGCTGGGGGTAGACGGTGTGGGCCTCGCGGCGGCCGAGGCCGGCGTAGTCGAGGCGGAAGCTGCCGCCGTCGGTGCGGAACTCGCAGGTGCCGTGGGGCTGTCCGCGCCGGTGCAGGCCGTCGGCGAGGCCGTGGCGGTCGAGGGTGCGCACGGTGTTGGCGGCGAGGAAGCCGGCGCGGGCGCGGGTCTCGACGTGGGCGCGGTCGGCGCGTTCCAGGACGACGCAGTCGATGCCGCGGGCGTGGAGGAGGTTGGCGAGGGTGAGCCCGGCGGGTCCGGCGCCGAGGACGACGACGTCGGCCTTCTCCCGGGCCGTGCGGGTGTTCTGACTTTCGGTCACGGAAAGTGGATCTTAATCACCCGTGGATACAGCGCAGGCCCGGAATCACTCGAAACGGTGAGGGGAATGACGGTCCGTGGTCGCGGTGGCGACGGTCGCCCCAGGAGGGGGCTTCCGTCGCCACCGAGCGTGACGAAGTGGGGCGGGCCGGCACGGGATGCCCGGGCCGACCCGCCGGGCGTGTCAGGGGGCCGGGCGGGTGGCGGCGGTGAGGATGATCTCCCGGACGCGGTCGAGGTACTTCGGCACGCCCTGGACGGCCTGCGGGGTGTCCGGCACGGTGACCACGAGGTCGGCCCGGTCGCGGAACCAGTTGAACCACATCGAGACGCCCGCCGCGCCGTCCGGGCCGGTCAGCAGTGTGGCGTCGGTGCGCAGGAAGTCGCGGGAGCCGGGCGCGGCGCGGCCGTCCAGGTAGGAGACCATCGGCGGGATGACGGGCAGCGCCGTACCGGGGAGCAGGTCCAGCGCCCGGTGCAGCGGCACGTCGCCGGCGGCGCGGGCGCGCTGGAAGCCCTGCTGGGCGGCGGGGACCGCCGCGGCGAGGTCCGGCGCGGCGGGCAGCCGGAAGAGCAGCGGGCCGAAGTTCACCAGCCAGCCATGCACGGGCAGCAGCCGCGGGTAGGCCCTGGTCGACACGGCCGTCAGCACGCGGTAGACGTCGTTGCCGGTGAACTCCCGCTGCGCGAGCGCGAGCGCGGCGAAGGCGCCGGCGGCGAACCCGCCGCCGTGGCGGGCGCAGAAGGCCCGGAACGCCTCGGCCTGGGCGCCGGTGAGCACCGGGTAGTGCAGGCGGACGCCGGGCACGAGCGCGTGGCCGTCGGTGCCCAGGTCGACGGGGAAGCCGGACAGGGCCCGGAAGCCGCCGGAGGCGGTGGCGGATCCGTCGTCGCCGGCGGCCAGGAAGGCGGACCAGAGGGCGAGTTCGGGGGCGTCGGGGGTCAGGGCGAGGGAGCGTTCGTGCTCGCGGCGGTTGTACTCCAGGTAGCCGACGGCCTCGTCCGGGCCGGCCGGCGTGGTGGCCGGGGTGGGTCCGGTGGCGGCCGCGGCCGCCGGGGTGGGTCCGGTGGTGGCCGCGGTGGCGCGGGCGGCGTAGTGGGTGCGCAGCTCGTCGAAGAGCAGGGCCATGGAGTGGCCGTCGGTGTAGGCGTGGTCGATCGCGGCGTAGACGGTGGACCTGGTCCCCCGCAGGACGACGCCGGCGAGCAGGCCCGGGCCGGGGCGGCCGGGCGCGGTGTGCTCGTCGATCCGGCGGTGCAGGTGGTCGCGCAGGTCCGCGGTGGTGGCGAAGGTGCCGACGCGCACCGGGCGCACGGTGAGGGCCTGCGGCGGCAGGCGGAAGCCCGCCAGGCCGTCGCCGCGCGGCTCGTACCAGGCGCGGTAGGCCTCGTGCCGGCGCACGAGTTCCTGCCAGGCGCCGGCGAGCGCCTCGGGGTCGGCCCGGCCGGGCAGGTCGAAGGCCAGGGCCACCCAGGGCGACTGCCGCTGCCCGGTGGCGCGGCGGGCGGCGGCCATCCCGAGGTGGGCGCGCTGGAAGCCGGAGGGCGGTACGTCGTGCGGCTCGGGGGCGCGGTCGGCGACCGGGAGGAACTCGACCACCTCCCCGGGCGCGGGCCGCCAGTCGAGGATCTGGGTCATCCGCACGGCAGCATCTCCTCCGGGCAGTGGGCGGAAGCGGGGACGAGGACGGGGACGGGGACGGGGACGGCGGCGGGGGCGGCGGCGGGGGCGGTCGCGGTGCGGGAGGCGAGGGCCGTCCGGGCGGCGATCCGTGCGACGGCCCGCTCGAAGCGGGCGACGTTCGTGCGCGCCACGGCCGTGTCGGGAAAGCGCGTCGTCAGGTGCACGCCCCGCTCGCTCCTGGTCAGCCATACGTGCACCTCTCCGGGGCTGTGGACGCGGCTGCGCAGCATCCGGTCCTCCTGCTCGGGCGGGGTGCCGTCGACCCGGCGCACGTCGAGGTACGAGACGACGAACCGGAGGCGGACGTCCCGGCCCAGCATCCGGCGCACGTGCGCGAGCGAGCTGCCCGGGCCCGGGCGGTGGCGGCGCAGTTCGGCGGCGGCGTGCCCGAGCGTGTCCGCGAAGGTCGCCCCCGGGGCGGTGGGGATGCGGACCGGCTGCAGGCCCACGAACCAGCCCGGCGCCGCCCGCCACGGGTCGGGGCGGGTGTTGGCGAGCGCCACCGCGGACAGCTGCCGGGTGCCCGCGACCCTCGCCGCGGCGAGGGCGAGGCAGGACAGCAGCCCCGCGGACGTGGTGCCGCCGCCCGCGCGGCAGGCGGCGGCGAAGCGGGCGGCCGTCGGCGCGTCGAGCAGCCAGCGCCCGGTGCTGCGCTGCGCGTGCGGGGCGTCGCCGGCGCCCAGCGGCAGCGGGAAGGCGGGGGCCGCTCCGGCGTCGCCGCGCAGCAACGCCCGCCAGCGGTCGACGTGTTCGGGACGCATGGGCAGCCGCTCGGCCAGGGCCGGCTCCGCGGCGCCGAAGTCGAGGAAGGTCGGGCCCGCCGGGTGCCCGGCGCCGCCGGCCAGCAGGTCGCGGATCTGACCGGGGACCATGGCGAGCGTCAAGCCGTCCGCGACGCCGTGGTCGGCGCCCGCGAACACCGTCACCCCGCCCGGGGCCGTCACGTCCCCGGCCGTCACGTCCCCGGCCGTCACGTCCCCGGCCGTCACGTCCTCGACCGTCGCGAAGAGCACCTGCGGCCAGGCCAGCGGGCCGACGCGGTCGAAGAACGCCTCGATCTGCCGGCGCACCGACGCACCGTCGGCGAACACCCCGATCTCCTCGCGGCGCAGCCCGACCGCGCCCGCGGGCAGCGTGCGGCGCGCGCAGCCGCCGGGGGTGGGCAGCAGGTGGCTGCGCAGGTGCTCGTGGGCGCGCAGCCAGGCGGCGAGGGCGTGGGCCAGGCGCTCGCGGCCGGTGGGGCCGACGCGGAAGGACACGCCGATCCACGCCGGGTCCACCTGCCGCGCGCCGCGGGCGGCGGCCGCGCGGACGTGGTGCTCGTGGACGAGTGCGGGCGCCCGCGGGTCGTCGGCCCAGGCCGAGGCGGGGGCGGCCGGCGTCCAGAACACCAGCCGGCCGGCGGGCGTCGTGCGGTCGCCCAGTTCTGTGAATTCCACTGACGCTCTCCTTGTGACGCCCGCGGTGCTGACGGCGCCTCGAATGCAGAGCCCCCGGACTTCCGGGGCCAGGATGCGGGGATCTTTTCCGTGCGGGCCGCCGAAGCTATCCGGCGGCGATGAAGCGGGGATGAAACGAAAACATTTCCGCTGGCCGGGCGGCCCGGGGACGGCCGGGCGGCCGGGAATCGCTTGTCGACGGCCGCGGCCATTGCTAGCGTCGGCGCCGTTCACCGGGCTTCACGGCACACCGGGAGCGCACCGGAAACGTGCCGGAAACAATTCCGGAAAGAACGCGGGAAGCACGTCGCGAGGGACGCCGAATTCACGGGGAGTCAATTGATGAGCACACGAACGGACAGCGGGCCTTCCACGGACTACGCCGCCCTGCGCCGCGACCCGGCGTACGCCGGGCTGAACCGCGCGCTGCTCGACCTCGTCCCGGTCGGCGCCGGGCAGGCCGTCCTGGACGTCGGCTGCGGGGACGGCGCGGTGAGCGAGCAACTGCTGCTGCGCGACCCGGCCGTCGCCCTGACCGGTGTCGACCCCGACCCGGCCCTGCTCGACGCGGCGCGCACCCGCCTGGGCCACCGGGCCCGCTTCGTCGAGGGCGACGCGGCCGCCGTCGCCGGGCTGTTCCCGGCCGGCGGCTTCGACACCGCCGTGCTCGCCAACTGCATCCACCTCGTCCCGGACCTCGGCGAGGCGCTCACCGCGATCGGGCGGGTGCTGGCCGCCGGCGGGCGCCTCGTGTTCAACTCGGCCTTCTACGCGGGCGCGGAGAGCGCCGCCGACCTTCCGCTGTACGCCGAGCTGGTCGGCGCGGCCCGCCGCGCCGCCCGGGCCCGCGGCCTGACACCGGCCCGCACCGCCGCCGTCACCGGCCGCCCGCCGGGGCTGCGGCGCACCGCCGGGGACTACCAGGCCGCCCTCGCCGCGGCCGGCTTCACCGGCGTGGAGCGCACCGAACGCGAGTTCACCCTCGGCCGGGAGTTCCTCACCGCCCTGTGCTCGACCCCGATGTTCGCCGCCGCCGCACTGCCCGGGATCGAGCGGGACACCGCCGCCGGCCTGCTCGCCGAGGCGCTGGAGCAGCAGTACGAGCGCACGCCTTTCACGATCACGCGGCGCTGCGTGTATTTCTCCGCGATCCATCCCTGAAACACCCCGTCCCTGAAAACACCCCACGAACCCAGCGGAATCACGAAGGGAATTCATCATGACCGAGGTGCTGCCCGTGGTCGTCCGGGCGATTTCCGAGATCCGCCCGGACCTGGGCGAAAACCCGGGTTCCATCACCCGGGAATCGGCCTTGTTCTACGCCGGTGAACCCGGCCGTCCGGTTCTCGGCCTCGATTCCATGGAAGCTCTGGAACTGCTCGTCGTCCTGGAGCGGGAATTCGGTGTCGAGCTCGCGGACACCGGTATCCGGATCGGCGACCTGCAGACCGTCGGCGACGTGGTCGACGCGCTGGGCGGCGCGGCGGGCGGTGCCCGGGCCGGCGCGGTAAGCGGCGCGGCGGGCGGCGCGGCGGGCGGTGCCCGGGCCGGCGCGGTAAGCGGCGCGGCGGGCGGCGCGCTGCCGGAGACGCTGTGACGCCCCGGGCGGTGCGCCACCGCGTCCTGGTCACCGGGATCGGCGTCGAGTCGTGCGCGGGCCCCACCCCCGAGGAGCTGTGGGCCGCCCTGGCCGCCGGGAAGTCCGCGGTCTCGGCGCTGGACCTCGAACAACCGCTGCCCTGCCGGGTCGGCGGCGTCGTCACAGGCTTCGACCCCCGGGACTACCTGAGCGCCCCGCAGGTGCGTCGCACCTCCCGCTTCCAGCAACTGCTGTTCGCCGCCGCCGTCAAAGCCCGGGCGGACGCGCGCCTGCACACGCCACCGGGCGCCCTGTACGTCGGCACCGGCGGCGGCGGGCTCGACGAGGCCGCCCGGCAGGTGACGGTCCTGCGCAGGGAGGGCTGGTCGCGCATGGACCGGCTCGGCCTGCTGCGCCTGCTGCCCAACCAGGCCGCCGGGCTCGTCGCCCAGGAACTGGACATCACCGGCCCGGTGCTCACCATCTCCACCGCCTGCGCGTCCTCCACCGACGCCATCGGCGCCGGCCTGCGCGCGGTGCGCGACGGCACCGCCGACGTCGTCCTGGTCGGCGGCGTGGAGAGCTGGCTCGACCTGCCGTGCCTGGCCTCCTTCTCCCTCCTGGACGCCCTCTCCCGGCGGCCCGCGGCCGAGGCCGCCGCCGCGTCCCGCCCCTTCGACCGCGACCGGGACGGCATGGTGCCCGCCGAAGGCGCCGCGGTCCTCGTCCTGGAGTCGGAGCGCTCGGCGCTGCGCCGCGGCGCCACCGTTCACGGGGAGGTCCTCGGCGCCGCCACCACCTGCGACGCCCACCACGCCCTGGCCCCCCGGCCGGACGGCGCGATCGCGGCCCGGGCGATCACCCTCGCCCTGGCCGACGCCGGGGTCGGGGCCGACGCCGTGGACCTCGTCAGCGCGCACGGCACGTCGACCCCGCTCAACGACCGGGCCGAGACCGCCGCCCTCAAGCGCGCCTTCGGTCCGCACGCCCGGAACCTGGCGATCACCGCGCCCAAGTCCGTCATCGGGCACGCCTGCGGCGCGTGCGGGGTCCTGGAGAGCGTCGGCGTGCTGCTCGCCATCCGCGACAAGTACGTGCCGCCGACGGCGAACCTGGAGCACCCCGACCCCGACTGCGACCTCGACTACACGCCGCTCACCGGCCGGTCCGCCCCGATCAACGTCGCCGTGAAGCAGAACTTCGGCTTCGGCGGCCAGAACTCGGTGGTGGTGTTCGGCGCCCCGTGAGCGGGGGGGGCGGCGGGCGCGGCGGGCGGCCGGTGACGGGGGACGGGGGACGGGGGACCGGCCACCCGTCACCGGCCGGATATGGCCGGTGGCTTGGCCTGTCCCCGGCCCGGCGGCCGGACCAGCATCGACGGCGTCCACCGCAGAGAGCCATCCAGTGTCCGGGGGCCACGATGCCGATCACCACGCCGCCACCCAGCACCACCACGATCACCGCCCGCCCGGCCGACGCCGCGCTCGGGCCGCGCGAACGCGACCTGCTCTACGCCGTCGGCTGCGGCCTGAAGGACGACGAGATCGCCGCCGCCCTCGCCATCCCGCCGCGCGCCGTGGCCGGGCTCCTCGCCCGCCTCCTCGCCAGGCTCGGCCTGCCCGACCGCACCGCCGCCGTCGTCCACGCCTTCGACTCCGGCCTGGTCTCCCCCGGCCACGGCCCGCGCCGCCGCACCACCGGGCCCACGCCCGCGGACGGCACCCGCCGCACCCCCGGACCGCCGCTGCGGATCTCGCTGCTCGGACCGCTGCGGGCCTGGCACGACGGCCGCCCCCTCGACCTCGGGCACCTGCGCCAGCAGGCCGTCCTGACCGCGCTCGCGCTGCGCCCGGGCCGTGCCGTCAGCCAGCGTGAACTCGTCGACGGCGTCTGGGGCGAGGAGCCGCCCGGCACCAAGGTCGTGCCCGTTTACGTCTACCGCCTGCGCAAGGCCCTGCGCACGGGCGGGGGACCGCACGCGGTGATCGCCAGCGACCGCGACGGCTACCGGCTGGTGCCCGGCACGGTGGCCGTGGACGTCGCCCGCATGGAGGACCTCCGGGCCGCGGCCGGCACCGCCGAACGCGCGGGCGACCTGCCCGAGGCCGTCCGCCTGTGCGCCCTGGCCCTGGACCTGTTCCGCGGCGAGCCCCTGGCCGGCCAGCCCGGCCCGCTCGCCGAACAAGAACGCCTGCGGCTCACCGAGCACCGCACCGCCCTGGCCCAGCGCAAACTCGGCTGGCAGCTGCGGCTGGGCCGCCACCGCGAGGCCGTCGCCGAACTGTCCGCCCTCGCCGAGGCCCAGCCCCTCAACGAGCCGGTCGCCGCGATGCTGATGCACGCCCTCTACCTGGGCGGCCGCCAGGCCGACGCCCTCGCCGTCTTCGACCGCACCCGCCGCCGCCTGCGCGACGACCTCGCCGTCCACCCCGGCCAGGACCTCCGCCGCGTCCACCGCATGATCCTCCACGGCGACGTCCCGGCCCCCGCGCCGTGACCGCCCGGCCCGGCGCCCCGTCCGGCCGGGGCGCCGGTGCGGCCGCGCCTCTCCCCGTCCGGCTGCCGGTCAGGGGCGCGGCGCGCGGGGTTCGATGTGGAAGTCGAAGGCGAGGGTGCCGGGGTCGACGGCCGTGCCGCCGCCGTCGACGGTGAGGACGGCGCCGTTGACGAAGGAGGCGGCGGGCGACAGGAGCCAGGTGATGGCTTCGGCGGCCTCCTGCGGGGTGCCGGGGCGGGCGGCGGGCAGCAGGCGGGTGGCGGCGCGGTAGGCCTCGTCGAGGGTGTCGAGGCCGCTCTCGGCGGCGAAGCGGGTCATCCGGCGGTCGGCCATGTCGGTGCGGATCCAGCTGGGGCAGACGATGTTGGCGCGCAGGCCGCGGCCGCCGTAGTCGACGGCCAGGGAGCGGCACAGCTGGAGGAGGGCGGCCTTGGAGGTGGCGTAGGCGGCGTCGCCGCGGCCGTTGCGCAGTGCGGAGACGGAGGCGACCGCGACGACGGCGCCGCGGGCCTCCAGCAGGTGCGGCAGGGCGGCGCGCTGGAGCAGGAAGGGGCCGGTGACGTTGGTGCGCATCACGGCCTCCCAGCTCTCCGGGGTGAGGTCGCCGACGGCGCCGCCGACGCCGGTGCCGGCGTTGAGCACGAGTCCGTCGAGGCGCCCGTGGGCGGCCAGGGCGGCGTCCACGAGGGTGTCGGCGGCGGCCGGGTCGCCGGTGTCGGCGGGGTGGGCGAGGGCGCCGGTCTCCTCGGCGATGCGGTGCAGCGGTTCGGGGCGGCGGCCGGAGACGACCACGTGGTGGCCTGCGGCGCGCAGCAGGCGGGTGGTGGCGGCGCCGATGCCGGTCCCGCCGCCGGTCACGATGTACACGCGCTGGTCGTCGGTCATTGTCCGCCCCTTGTCCGGCCCTGCTGTTGACGGCCAGTCAATCATGGCCGTGCTCCTGACAGGTGTCAGGGACCGGTGGGGCCCGCCGGTTCCTAGGGTGCTGGTGAGCGGCCCGACGGGGGCCGCTCACCAGCATCTGGAACGCGAGGGAGAACCACTCATGCGCAGGTTCCTGCACGCCGTCGTCGCCCTGGCCGTCGCGGGCGCGGCCCCGCTGGTCGCCCTGGCGGCGCCGGCCGCCGCCCAGCCGTCCTCCGTGCGGACGGACGCGTGGCCGTGCGACGGCCCGGCCCAGTTCTTCGCCGCCCGCGACGGGGGCGGCAAGTGGACGTGCTGGGCGAACTCCGGCGAGTCGTACGCGAAGGCGTACGGGGTGCGGCACTGGCAGTCGGGGCACAACTCGGGCCTGTTCGACTACGAGTGCCACGGCCAGACCGGCTCCCACCGCTTCGGCCAGGACGACGGCGGGGACCTGCCGGACTGCACGGTCTACCACGTGGAGATCGACTGACCGATCCGCCCGGGGCGCCGTGCCGGGTGGGGCGGTGGGAGACGGCCCACTGCACACGGTGGTGGGTGGGCGCGTCGGTCTGGTCGAGCAGGGCCACCGCCAGGTCGGGGTGGGAGACCCGGTTCTCGCCCGCCACCGTGGCGATGGCACTGCTGTAGCGGCCGGTGGCCGGGGCCTGTGGGTTCAGGTCCTTCGGCGGGACGACCATGAGCCGGTCGGCCAGGGCCCGGGCGGGTGCCGGCTTCGCGAGCATCAGTGACGTTTCCGGTAGCAGGCCCACTGCCGAGCCGCCTGATTCAGCCCGGCGGTCCACGAGTCCGGATCGTCTCCGGCGATGTCGGCCCACATGCGGGACTGCGCCTGCGCGAAGACGTCCAGCACTTTCGGATCGACGGTCGTCCATCCCGGGACCCTGGCGGCCCACGCCTCTGCCTCGGCCGGGCTGTGGCCGCCTGCGGCGATCAGCCAGATCACCCAGAGAGCCGGGTCGATCCACGGTGCTCCGCATGTGGCCCACGCCCAGTCGACCAGGAGCGCGCGGTCTCCTCGGATCAGGACGTTCTCGTTGTTCAGGTCGGTGTGCAGCAGGGAGGCGCCGGCGAATCGGGACAGCATTTCGGGGTCGTCCACGAAGGCGGCCCATCGCTGTTCGGCACGACGGAGCTCGATCGGAGGGCATGGGGTAGAGACGAGCCGGCTGAGGGAGTCGACCATCAGTTCCAAGTCTCCGGCCGCCCGGTAGTCGGCATGGGGGGCCTTGACGTGTTCGAAGGCGATGAGGCTCCAACCGTGGGCCTCCAGGTGCCACAGCAGCTTGGGGGCTAGGCCTTCGAGGAACGGGCTGATCGCCACCTCTCGCCGCTGCGTCCACGCCCACCGGTGGCTCTGCTGCATTCCCTTGACGAAGGCGTTGCCCTCGGCGGTGGTGAGTTTGACGGCAATCTCGGAGTTCCGGCCGGATCCGACGGTTACGGCGGAGAGGACCGGGGTTCCCAGTTCGATCTCAACAGCCTTGTGAACAGCGGCGGGTAGGTCGCCCCAGTGGATGCGGGTGGTCGGCATGGGTACAGGCTCCCAGAAAAGGCCGTGAGGCCCGGCAACACGCCGGGCCTCACGGGTGATTCAGTTGTACGGGTTGTCGTCGCCGCACCCGGGGAGGGCCTCGGCCCCGTGGACCTCCATGTCGTCGATGAACTCCAGCTCCTCCTCGCTGTTGGACCGGGTGGCGGTCATCTCGACCACGACAGCGGTCATGCTGCACTTCCTTTCTGTCCGTGCCGGCAGTAGGTGTTCAGTGGTGCCTTCGCTTCCTGGTAGCGCTTGGCCAGCGGCCGGCAAACCGAGCAGTTGCCGGAGAGCAGGCAGCCGGAGCACCCACCGGTGCGAAGCATGAGGCGGTCGGCGATTCCGCCGAGCCGGGCGAGGCCCTGGACTCCCTCGGCCAGGAGGTCGATCTGCTCATCGCGGCCGACCTTGCAGATCGAAGCCCGTCCGTGCGGGTCGACGTGCAGGAACGTGTGTCCCGCGTTGCATCCTGTGAACCGTTCGAGCGGCTTCAGGTGAGCGGGCGATTGGGACGCCAGCGATTCGGCGCCGCCGTAGATCGTCGGCGACATGTGGGTGTACTCCTCATAGGGGAGCCCGAGTTCGGCTGCCAGTCCGCGCATTCGGTCGTGCTCGTGCGCGTTCTGCGCGGTGACGATCAGCGTCAGCTTCAGTGGCAGGCCGGCCTCGATCCCGGCAGCCAGGCCGCGCGTGACCCGCTTGAAGGCGCCCCGGCGCCGGGTGAACGAGTCGTACGTCTCCACGGTGGCCCCGTAGAGGGAGACGGTGACCCTGTACGGCCTGCATGCGGCAAGCGCTTCCAGGGTGGCGGGGTTCGACAGCCGCGTACCGTTCGTCAGTACCTCGATCATCATTCCCAGGTCGTGCGCGAGCCGGCTGGAGGCGGCGAAATGCGGGTCGATCAGCGCCTCGCCTCCGGTGATCTGGAGCCACAGGATCCCGGCGTCCCGCAGAGTCAGCAGCAGGCGGCGCTTGCCCTTGTCGTCCAGGCCCGCGAACCGCTTCTCCCCGAGGTAGCAGTGCTGGCAGTCGAGGTCGCAGCCGAGGTTGATCTCCCAGCTCCCGCGGCTGTGCCCGTACACCGGGGCGTCGCGGATCAGCACGGCTTCGCCGGCCGGTCGGATCGTCGGCTTGATGCCCCAGCGGGCGCGGGCGGCGTCCGCGAGCCAGAACGGCAGACCGGCCCCGGAGTCACGGGCGCGCTCCAGCTCCCGGAACCGTCGTTCGGGCAGCCGGATGCCCTCCAGCCGGCCCGGCAGCAGCACAACGAAGTTGTCGAGGAACGGACTCGCGACGAGGTCGTGCAACGTGATCTCCTCCGTTGTTCACTGACTGGTAAGGGAGTTGCGCAGGCATGCCTCAGCAGCCGACATGGTGTAGAAGCGCCTGATCCGCTCCGAGGAGCCCGGTACACGCACGTACTGGTGCTGTTCGCGGTCCCAGATCCCCCAGCACTCCAGCAGGAGGAAGTGCGGACTGCGCGAGTCGATCAGGCGGATCTCGTAGCGACACGGAGGAAGGACCGCGGACATCACGCGTGCTCCATGTCCGGGCAGGACCGTTCGTTCCGCGCCACCCATGTACGGGCGCGGTGGTACGAGTAGAAGCGCAGCGGCGAGTCGGCCGGCGGCAGCGCCTTCACCAGCGTGCCGGTCTTGTGGTCGCGAACGACCCAAACCGGGTACGAGGCCCCGTTGAGGGTGTCGGCGGGGATGATCGTGTACCGGCCGGTCATCGTCGGGCTGCCACCTGAACGAACCCTGCGGCCTTCTCGACTCGTGCGGCGAACTCGTTGTACTCACCCTCGATGGGCGAAATGGCCGCCTTGCTCGGCACCAGGATCGCGTCGGCCTCCCCGTCCGTGATCTTCTGCAAGGCGGCCTGGAGCATCCGCCGTCGGTCCGGGGACTTCTCCACCTCCTCGTCCACCACGGTCAAGGCGATGCCCCAGCCGAACTCCTGCGCGTACTCCTCACAACTCTGCATTTCCAGTTCGGGAAAGGCGGTACCGGTCTTGGAGAGGTAGACCACGGCCTTGAAGCGCCGGGCCTCGCCGATCCCTTGAGGGATGAGGGTCGAGCACTGCCCCGTGGCGGTGCTGCTGGGCATATGAACTCCCAGGATGGACGGGCCGTTGACAGCGGAGGCGTGAAGCCGGGACGCGCAACGGCTAAGCGTGAGGGGATGCGGCCACGACAGGTGAGCCGTGAACTTCGGCCAACGCCTGGCTGCTGACCAAGGGTCGGCGCAAACGGCATGTCATCACCATCACGCGGCAGGTATCACCTGGCACTCTTCCGGGTGACCGACATGGCACCAAGGTGGCATCCGGGTATCGCGTGGCGGAATGGGGTTGCGTCGGGTGATGTTGGGAAGGTCCTCTGGGGTGAGGGAGTTGGCCCGGTGCCCGACGCCGGGCGTTCAAAGGAACCGAGATGCGAGCGACCACTCACACACTGCTCAAGATCCTGGTGGACCAACGCCGCTGGCGATACGTCGACTTCGAACGGCACTTCCGGCGTGCGGCGTCCGAATGCCTTGACGATGGCGCCCGGAATCTCACGGTGTCCGAGGCCCAGTTCCGCCGCTGGACCTCCGGCAGGGTCAAGACACTGCCAGGACCGGACACTTGCCGGGTCTTGGAGTACATGCTCGGCATCGATGCTGCGACGTTGTTCGATCCGCCTCCCTCGGATCTACCCGCACCCGCGTTCAACCTGGAAGACGAGATCGACATGACTGCACGGGACGCCCAGAACGAGGCCGGCGCAGCCGCGGCCGCGTCCGTTTCCGACATCGCGCTTGACCAGCTACGCGACGACGTGGCCACGTTGGCGCGCGGCTACGTCACCACACCGACCTATGTCGTCTTCCAGAAGGCGAAGGAGATGCGGGAGCTGGCCGAGGCCAACCGCGACCGCACCCAGGTCCCCGCCCAGCAGCAGGAGCTGCTGATCATTGCCGGGCAGGCCTGCGCGCTTCTGGCAACCGCTGCCTTCGATCTCGGTTCGCTCGATGGAGCGAGGCGGCTTTCGCGATCGGCCGCACTGTACGGGGAAGCGGCCCGGTTCGATCCGCTGCGGGCGTTCGCCGGCGGCACGCTTGCGTACATCGCCTACTTCTCGGGTCGGCCGGCCGAGGCCGCACGGCTCGCGCGCGCAGCGCAGGGGTTCAACGGCCTGGGCGACGTGGCGCAGCGCAGGCTGGCGGCCATCGAGGCCCGCGCCTTCGGGCACCTGGGAGATGCAGTCTCCGCGCAGAGGGCTCTGGATGCTTCCGTGGCGGACGGAAGTGGGCGCAGGGATGATCTTCACGACGATGTGGGCGGCGAGTTCGGGTTCACCGTGGAGCGTGCGGCGATGTCGAACGCCTCCACCTGTCTGCTCATCGGCGACGGAGGCCGGGCCGAGGCATTCGCGGCTCAGGCCTTGGATCTCGCACGTGCGAGGTGCTCAGCCGCCCGCTCAGCCCGCGTGATGGGTGGCGCTGGTGCGGACCTGGCCGCCGCTCGGCTTCTGCGAGGTGACCTCGACGGCGCGGCGCAGGCTCTTGAAGCGATGTGGACGGTGCCGGCAGAGCAACGTGCCACCGGGCTTCTGGCCCGTGCGACGCGGGTGCGACGCGGGCTCACCGACGGCCAGTACGCGCAGGCCACGCTCGCTGTCGAGTTGGGTGAGAGGATCGAGGACTTTGCCCGGCAATCGGCCCCGCACCAGCTCGGCGCGGGACCGCTTGCCGTTGAAGGCTGATCAGCTCAGCGAAGCCAGGATCGTCGCTTCCTTGTCCAGGTCGATCCCGTGGTCGGCCCAGCGCGGGTGGTCCACGGGGCGTCCGTCAGCCTGCCACCACGCCCACGTGTCCGCGATGGTCTCCCGCAGGGGCCGGCAGCGCAGCCCGGCCTCCACCGCGCTGCCGGCGTCCACCGCCCAGACCCCGGCATTGGTCCGCCACAGCGGCAGCTCCGTCCACTCCTTCACCCCGTTTTCCAGCAGCACCTCCGGTTCCACCCACACCGGGTGACCGGAGCCGCCGGTCACGTTCCGGCACGTTTCGAGGAACTCGGCAAAGGTGATGGCGTCCGGGTGGGCCACGTTGTAGGTGCCGCCCGTCGCTGCCGCGGCCCGGTCCAGTGCGAACGTCGCGACGTCGCGTACGTCGACCGGCTGAATCGGTTGACCGCTGGGTGCGGGAGCCAGGATCGCGCCACCTCGCTGCGTACGGCTCAGCCACCAAGGAAGGCGACCGACGTACTCTCCCGGCCCGAGGATCACACCCGGCCGAAGGAAACATGCCCGGGCCTCACCGAAAGCCGCAAGCACCGCGCGCTCGCAGCCGGCCTTCTGCCGGCCGTAGTGGAGGTTCGGCCCCTTCCAGCCTTCTGGATTCCGTCCGTAGTCCTTGTCGGCGTCAGGGGGCCCGTCCAGTAGCGCGTCGCCGACCCGCAGCGGTAGATCGGGCCATCCGGCATAGACACTCACTGTGGAGACGTAGACGTACGAGCCGCTGACGGGCTCCAGTGTTCGAGCTCCCTTGAGGACAGTGCTCGGGGGAAGTTCGGACGCCGAGGTGTCCACCACAGCGTCCCAGGGTCCCTGCTCCGCAAGATGGTTGAGATCATCAGTATTCGTGCGGTCGCCGTGGATGGTGTGCACTCCCTGGATGTCATCACCCGACAGGCCGCGGTTGAACGTCGATACGCTCCATCCTCGGGCCAGGGCATCCGCCACCACAGCCCGACCCAGGAACCAGGTTCCACCCATCACCAGGATTCGCATGGTCACTGATCCTGCCGGGCAGAGGCCGGTTACCGCCACCTCGTCACTGGAGACGCCGCCCGGCCCTGCCGGAGTGACCAGGTGATGCTTTTGCTTGCGGTGCCCCCTTGGCGTGCCAAGGGGGCACCGCCGTCTCCCCCGTGTTCTCTTGTGCTGCTTGTCCGCCTTTGGATGCTGCCCCTCCTCGTTCAAGGAGGGGCAGCATCATAATTTTTTATCCTTTACATCTAAATTTCTTCATGCTATCCCCGCCATGGGACGTTAAATGTCTGCGGTGACACAGGTTTTGACGATACGTCAACAGTCGGGCGGGTAACGTCGGGGCTCCGTCCGTTCGGGTGCGACGAGGGAGAGAACGTGTCGAACGTCAGTCGGCGGGGGTTCATCGGGGCGGCCGCGCTCGCGGGCGCCGGGGCCGCGCTCGGGCCCCTCGCACCGCCCGCCGTCGCGGCGGGGGACGCCGAGGAGGGCCGCCGGTCGCGGACGCTGGCGTTCACCGCGGGCACCAACGCCTGCGCCGCCCTCTCCCCCGACGGGCAGCGCCTGGTCATCGAGGTCCAGGGCGTCCTGTGGGCGCTGGCGCGCGGCGGCGGCGAGGCGAGCGCGCTCACCGCCCCCGGGCTGGAGCCGACCCGCCCGGCGTGGTCGCCCGACGGCTCGGCGCTCGCGTTCTGCGCCTACCAGGGCGGCGGCTTCCACCTGTGGACGATGGCCCCCGACGGGTCGGACCTGCGGCAGCTGACCTCCGGTCCGTGGGACGACCGCGGCGTCTCGTGGTCCCCCGACGGCCGTTTCCTCGCGTTCTCCTCCGAGCGCGGCGGCGACGCGGTGACCGGCAGCTCGTACGACATCTGGACGGTGGAGGTCGCCACCGGACGGCTGGCCCGCCTGACCGACCGGGCCGACGCCGAGGACTACGACCCCGCCTGGCACCCGGACGGCGACCGGATCCTGTTCGTGCGCGCCGACGCCGCCGGCGCGCGCACCATCGCCGCCGTCCCCGCCGCCGGCGGCCCGGTGAGCGTGCAGCGCACCGTGGACAGCGGCACCGTCGCCTGCCCGGCCGTCGCGCGCGACGGCCGCGTGGCGTACGTGTGGTTCGGCGAGGTCTCGGCCCCCTACCAGGTCGCGAGCTCGTCGCTGGCCGTCGACGGCACGGTGGTCTCCGGCACCGAGGACGTCGCGCCGCTGCCGCCGTCCTGGACGCCCGAGGGCGGGCTCGTCCACTTCTCCGACGGCCGCCTCACCGAGCGCTCCCCCGCCCTGGACGGCGCGAAGGAGATCCCGTTCACCGCCCGCCTGGAGGTGCCGCGGCCCCGCTACCGCCGCAAGGCGCGCGACTTCGCCTCCACCGACGAGCGCGACGTGCGCGGCGTCCACCTGCCCGCGCTCTCCCCCGACGGCCGCTCCGTCGTCTTCTGCGCGCTCAACGCCCTGTGGCTGGCGCCGATCGGCGGACGGCCCCGCAAGCTCTTCCAGGCCTCCCCCGCCCACTACGTGCAGATGCCCTCCTGGAGCCGCGACGGGCGCAGCGTGGTGTACGTGTACGACGGCCCCGCGAACGGCGACGCGGGCGGCGACGGTCTGGGGGCCGTACACCGGCTGGTGCTGGACAGCGGGGCGGACACGGTCGTGGCGCGCGGCGGGCGGTTCAACCCGGCGCTGTCGCCCGACGGCACCCGCCTGGCCTGTCAGGACGTCACCGGCACCCTGCTGATCGTCGACCTCGCGACCGGCGCCGAGACGAGGCCGGCGGCGCCGCTGGGCGGCAACGGCCTGCCGGGGCGCCCGAGTTGGTCGCCGGACGGGCGCTACGTCGCGCTGTGCGACCGCAACCGGCTCAACCACCGCTTCCGCGAGGGCTACAACGTGGTGCGCGTGATCGACACCCGCGACGGCAGCGCGAGGGCCTACCTGCCGCTGCCGGACACCTCGGTGGCCGACCGGTGCGACAGCGGCCCGGTGTGGTCGCCGGACGGCGGGCACCTGGCGCTGGTCGTGGACTCGGCGCTGTGGGTGCTGCCGGTGGGCGCGGACGGCACACCCGCGGGCGAGGCGCGGCGGCTGACCGACGAGGCGGCCGACCACCCGTCCTGGTCGGGCGACTCCCAGCGGCTGCTGTACCTGTCGGGCCGGCGGCTGCGGCTGATCGGGCGCGACGGGGGCGGCGCGAGCACCGTCGCGCTCACGCTGCGCACCGCCCGCAGCCTGCCGGCGCGCTCGGACGTCACCCGCATCCACGCCGGGCGGCTGTGGGACGGCACCGGCGAGGAGGTGCGCGAGGACGTCGACATCGTCGTCACCGGCAACCGCGTCACCTCCGTCGAGCCGCACCGCCGGGGCGCGCGCCGCGCCGGGGAGCGGCTGGTCGACGCCACCGGCTGCACCGTGCTGCCGGGCCTGTGGGACTCCCACACCCACCCGTACCAGAACACCTACGGCGGGCGGCAGTTGCGCCTGAACCTCGCCTACGGGGTGACCGGCACCGCCTCGCTGGGCGGCTTCGCCTACGAGCAGGCGCGCCTGCGCGAGTCCGTCGACGCCGGGGAGATGGCCGGGCCGCGGTTCCTGAGCACCGGCGAGCTGCACGACGGCACCCGCGTCGCCTACAGCATGGGCCGCGCCCACCGCACCGCCGAGGGGGTGCGGCGCAGCATGGAGCGGGCGGCGGCGCTGGAGTACGACTTCGTCAAGACGTACGTGCGGGCGCCGGCTTCGACGATGGCCGAGGCGGCGCGGGCGGCGCACGAGCTCGGGGTGCCCTCGGGCAGCCACCTGCTGACGCCCGGGGTGCAGGTGGGGCAGGACCTGACGACGCACCTGCAGGCCACCCAGCGCCAGGAGTACGGGCGGGTGTCCTCGCCGACCGGGCGCAGCTACCAGGACGTCCACGAGATCTACCGGGGCGGGGACTTCGCGATCATCATCACGCCGTTCTCGGCGTTCTGCCTGGTGGGCGCGGACCCGTCGCTGGCCGAGGATCCCCGGGTGACGGCGCTGATGCCGCCGTGGGACGCGGCGGTGGTGCGCCAACAGGCGAGGATCGCGCCCACGCCGGACCAACTGCGCGCCCTGCAGCGGGAGATGGCCGTCTACCGGCGGATCCTGGACGACGGCGGGGCGCTGGCGCTGGGCACCGACGCGCCGCTCACCCCGGTCGGTCTGCAGGTGCACCTGGGGCTGCGGGCGCTGCACCGCTACGCGGGGCTGTCGCCGGCCCAGGCGCTGCGCACGGCGACGGCCGCGCCGGCGCGGCTGTGGGGCGTGGCGGAGGACCTCGGCACGGTGGAGGAGGGCAAGCTGGCGGACCTGCTGGTGGTGGACGGGGATCCGCTGCACGACTTCGCGGACCTGGTGCGCACGGCGTGGGTGATGCGCGACGGGGTGGTGTACCGGCCCTCGGAGCTGGTGGACGGCGGCGGCGGGCAGGGGGCGCGGCGGCCGGCTGTCGCGGCGCCCGGGGGCGTGGACTGGCTCGCGGTCGGCGAGGCGCTGCGGCGGGAGGGCTGCTGCGCGCTGTGACGCGCGGGATGCATGCGAACGGCGCGGCGGTGAGAATGACCGGGGGCCAGGCGTCGGGGGCCGGAGGACGGAGTCGGCGGTGAAGGCGGTGTCGGTCGGCGTTGCCGTGCTGCTGACCGCCGTGTCCCTCGCCATATCGCCCTCGCCTTCACCGTCGCCTTCCCCCTCGCCCTCGCCGTCGCCCTCGCCGTCGCCGTCGCCATCGACGTCGGCCGCGCAGAAGCCGACCATCACACTGAGACCGTCCCGGGCGCCGCGGCTGGGGACCGTTCGGGTGACGGTGTCCGGGTACGGCACGTGCCCGCCCGGCTCCACCGTCGAAGTGATGTGGGACGAGCGGCCCGGCATCACGCACTTCCCGATCGGCAATGACGGGAGCGCCTCCGGCACGTTCCCGGTGCCCTCGGATGCCGCAGACGTCGAACACAGGGTCACGGCGACATGCGGGGACGTCTCGCGGGACGACGCGGTGACCGTTGCACCGGCCACCCTGGCGGCGGATCCGGGCCAGGGCGCGCCGGGCTCCGCCACGACCGTGTCCGGGACGGGCTTCGCCTGCCCGGCGGGCGACGCCGTCGCCCTGGCCTGGGACACCGGCGCGCCGCCCGTCTCCGGCACGCCCGACGCCGACGGGCACCTCGCCACCCGCATCACCGTGCCGCCGGACGCCACTGTCGGTGACCACACCGTGCGGGCGTCCTGCGCGTCCGTCCCGGGGATCACGGCCGACGCGCACTTCCGCGCCCTGGCACCGGCACCGACGCCGTCCCCCCTGCGGGCGGTGACCGCCTCACCGGGCGCGGTCGTACGCGTCTCGGGCCGGGCCAGCGCCTGCCCCAGCCTCGTCCTGGCCCTGGACAACGGGCCGACCTCGCACCCGATCCAGGCCGACGGCTCCGGGCGGTTCACCGGGCTCGTCACCCTCCCGCCCACCGTCTCCCCGGGCCCCCACTCCATCGTGGAGGAGTGCACGGACACGCACGCGGTGGCCCAGGTCCTCCCGCTCGTCGTCACCACCACCACGCCAAACCCGCACCCGCACCCGCACCACTGGACCTGGCTCTGGATCGTCCTCGGCGCTGCCGTCCTCGCCGCCACGACGGCTCTCACGCTGCGCCACCGCCTGCGGCCGCCCCCCGTGACGGCCCGCGTGACGGCCGCGCCGGGCACATGGGGGAACCCCGAGACCGGGCTGACCGAGCACGGCGGCGGGGGTGACGCAGCCGGGCACAGCGTCCGGCTGGAGCCGAAACCGGGCCGACGCCTTCCGCCGAGCTTCGAGGAGCTGCACGATGACGATCGTCGCGACGGATGACCCGTACTCGCTGGCGACGTTCCTGGGGGCGGTGGAGCCGTTCGCCGACACCCTCCGCCGGCAGGGAGCGCTCAGTGCCCTGGAGGGCCTGACCAGGCCGCTGTCCCACGCGGCCGGGCAGGAGGCCGAGAGTGTCGTCCACGGCTTCCTGGGGCTGGACATGATCGACCTCCTGGCGGGCGGCTGGCTCACCTACACGAAGCTCACCGAGGCGGCGCGGCGCACCTGCGAGGTGCCCGGCAGCGAGGAGGTCGTCGCCCTGCTGGACCACCGGGTCCGCTCGGTCCACCACCCCACGGTGAAGGTCTTCGTCGACGACCAGCCGGTCGGCACCCTCCGGGTGGACATCGAGGTGGTCTTCGACCTCGAAGGGCTCATCGCCGTGGTGCGCGCGGGGAAACTGGCGGCCGTGCGCGCCGGGCGCTGCACGGCCGGGGCGACCGTCGCCGTCGAGCGGATCACCGTGGCGGACCGGCGGGCGAGCTTCGACCTGCCCGGCGGGGTGCGGCTGCGCGGCGGTGTCGTCCTGCACCCGTGCACCGGGCCGCCGGCCGGTGCCTGAGGGGCGCGGTCAGGTCGTGTAGAGGCACTGGGGTTCGCCGAACTCCACGAAGGTGTCGGCGAGTTGCAGGCCCAGCGCCGCCAGGAGGCGGCGGGAGCGGTGGTTGGCCCGCTGGGTGACGGCGATCACCGGGGTGCCGTCCGGCACCGTCCGCGCCCACCAGGCGAGGGCGGCGGCGACCGCCTCCCGGCCGAGGCCGCTGCCCCAGGCGGCGGGCAGCAGCTGGTAGGAGACCTCGGCCCGGCCCTCGCGGCGGTAGTCGGCGGCCAGGGTGACCAGGCCGATCGCCGCGCCGCCGGCCGCGGGCGCGACCGCCCACGCGCCCGGTTTCGCCGGGTATTCGCGCCGCCGGGCTTCGACCCGTTCGGCGCAGGCGGGGCCGCCCAGGAAGGCGCGGACCTGCGGGTCGGTCAGCAGCTCGCCCATGACCGGGGCGTCCCCGGGGGCGACCGGGCGCAGCAGGAGGCGGGGGGTGCGCAGGGTGACGGGCCAGGTGCGGGCGAGGACGGCGGTGACGGGGTCCATGACCGTCAGGATGGCAGCCGGGCGCGGAGTTCACCGGGATGATCGGCGGGCGTCCGGCGGTGTTTTCCGGAGACCGGGACACATCCTGGAGTTTTTGTGCAAAGCGGTGTCAGATGTGCCGCCCGGGTGCGGATTTACTCTTTGACGTGCACGGATGTGAACCGATACCGTCCGGCTGGTCTTTTCTTTGCCGGCTCTGGGGGGTGTTGGCACCTCCCTGGGCATGTCCTTTTCGGGAGAGTTTGTGCACGGGAATCGCGTCATACGCGGAATTCGAAGACTGGCCTGGCCCATGGGCCTGATGGTGGCGATACCGGTGATCGCCGGGTCGGTTCCGGCGGTGACGGCATCGGCTGCGGATGCCGTCGCACCGGCGGTGGTGGAGGACTACTCCTACCCGGGCGCCGCGAAGGTCCTGGCGGACCACAACGTGACCCTCAAGGCGGGCGACGGGCACATCGTGCTCGCCGACTGCGCCTCGGGGCCGGGCCTGGTGCAGCTGTACAGCCGGGCGGCCAACCCCAGTGAGGTCTGTTTCAGGATCACCGGGTCCACCGGGTACCTGTCGCTGGAGATCCCGCAGGTCTACAACATCCGCGGCGACGACCACACGATCAAGGCCACGCTGAACACGGCGGGCACGGTCACGAGCGTGGCCGTCAACAAGAACGACTGGACGCCGGTCGGCGAGGGCGGCACCAGCGGCTCGACCACGCTGCTGGAGCTCAACGCCACCGACGGGCCCGCCGCAACGGCCCCCGCCGGCACCTACCCGGCGGTCGGGACGCTGACGGTCGGCCAGGCCGGTCACCCCGGCTCGCGCGCCTGCACCGCGACCCTGGTCGCCCCGCAGTGGGTGCTGTCGGCGGCCGCCTGCGTCGCCGGCAACCCGGCCGACCCCACCACCGCCCCGACCGGTCTGCCGCGCACCCGCACCACCGCCACGGTCGGCGGCCACACGGTCGAGGTCACCGAGTTCGCCCCGCGCGCCGACCGCGACCTGGTGATGGCCCGCCTGGCCGCGCCGGTCTACGACGTCACCCCGATCGCCGTCTCCACCGCCGCGCCGACGGCCGGTGAGGACCTGACCGTCGCCGGCTTCGGCCGCACCGCGAGCGCCTGGGTGCCGAACGCGCCGCACAGCGCCGCGCTCACCGTCTCCGCGGTCTCGGCCGCCGGCACCGACCTCACCGCCAAGACCGCGGCCGACACCGTCTGCAAGGGCGACTCCGGCGCCCCGGCGCTGCGCACCGAGAACGGCAAGCCGGCGGTCGCCGCCGTCACCAGCCGCGCCTGGCAGGGCGGCTGCCTGGGCACCGACCCCGCCGAGACCCGCACCGGTGCCTCCGAGGCCCGCGTCGACGACCTCGCCTCCTGGATCGGCGGCCTGGTCAACCGCGCCTACCAGCTCGTCAACCCGGGCAGCGGACGCTGCGTCAACGTGTCCGGCGCGGGCCCGTGGACGAACGCCAACCCGATCATCCTGTTCGACTGCGTCCCGGGCGCCGGCAACGAGGCGTACCAGCTGACCGCCTCGGGCCAGCTGCGCACCACGGCCAACGGCCAGTGCCTCAACGTGGCGGGCGCGGGCCCGTGGGCGAACGGCAACCCGATCATCCTGTGGGACTGCGTCCCGGGCGCCGGCAACGAGACGTTCCAGCTGACCGCCTCGGGCCAGCTGTACAACCCGGCCAGTGACCGCTGCCTCAACGTCTCCGGCGCGGGCCCGACCTGGGCCAACAGCACGCCGATGATCCTGTGGCAGTGCGTCGCCGGCCAGGCCAACGAGACGTTCGCCCTCGCCTCCGCCGACAAGCAGACCGCCGGCCCGACCGGCGCGATGCTCAACCCGGCCAGCAACCGCTGCCTCAACGTCTGGGGCGCGGGCCCCTGGGACAACGGCAACGCGATCGTGCTGTGGGACTGCGCCGCGGGCCAGGCCAACGAGCAGTTCCAGCTCACCGCCTCGGGCCAGCTGGTCAACCCCGCGAGCAACCGCTGCCTCAACGTCTCCGGTGCCGGTCCGACCTGGGACAACAGCACGCCGATCATCCTGTGGCAGTGCGTGCCCGGCGCGGCCAACGAGACGTTCCGGGTGACCGCCGACGGCCAGTTCCTCAACCCGGCCAGCGGCCGCTGCCTCAACGTGGCGGGCGCGGGCCCGGTCTGGGACAACAACAACCGGATCATCCTGTTCGACTGCGTCCCCGGCGCGGGCAACGAGAAGTTCGTGTCCGGCGCCTAAAGCGCGGACGGCGGCGGGGCGGGCAGCGAATG
>NZ_JBHVPD010000037.1:0-1459 GCF_042887525.1 Kitasatospora sp. NPDC057936 | reverse complement strand
GCCCGCGGCCGCCCCCAACCGCCCGCCGGGCGGGGGGGCGCCCACGACATCCCCGCCCCGCCGCCGGTTTCGCCCGCACCACTTCAGGGCCGCCGGCGCGGATTGCGGACGCCTGCGGCCGTCACGGCACTCCGGTGCCCGATTCACGGACGGATTGCGACATTCGATGAAACAGTCATTGACCGCACGGACCCGGTCGCGCCTCGCGGCCGGGTTCGTGGCGGGCAGCCTGCTGACCGGGCTGCTCACGACGCACGCGGTGGCGGACACCACGCCCGCCACCGCGGCGAACCCCGACCGGGTCAAGGTCGTCGCGGCCTGGCAGGCCGGCGGGCCGGCCGTGCGCCGCGCCGCCGAGAGCGCGCTGACCGGCACCGGTGACGACCTGGTGGCCTTCCTGGCCAAGGGCCGGGCCACCGCCGCCGACCAGGACCTGCGGGCCAAGATCGAGGAGCTGATCGCGACCTCCGGTCCCGGAGTCCGCGCGGCCGGCACCGCAGCACTCGCCGGATCCGCCGACGACCTGCAGAAGTTCCTCGCCACGGGCGCCAAGAAGGCCTACGAGGACGACCAGCGGGTGCGGGTCTCCCAGCTCATGGCCACCGGCGGGCCGGGCGTGCAGGCAGCCGCCGCCAAGGCCATGGACGGCAGCCTGGACGACGTCAACCAGTTCCTGAACACCGGCCAGTTCAAGGCGAGGGACGACGACGACCGCGTCCACCTCTCGCAGCTGATGGCCTCCGGCGGGGACGAGGTCAAGAAGGCCGCCAACACCGCGCTCAACGGCTCGATGGACGACGTCCAGCAGTTCCTCCAGTACGGCTACCAGACCGCGGCCGCGCACGACCAGGAGAAGCTGACGGTCGCCCAGCTGGCCGACCTCACCAAGACCGCCTCCGACCAGGCCGGCCAGCAGGCCCAGACCGCCAAGGACGCGGCGGGCAAGGCCTTCGACGCCACCAAGCTGGCCAAGGAGGCCGCCGAGAAGGCCGCCGCCGAGACCAAGGCCGCGCAGGGCTCGGCCGGTGCCGCCTCCAGCGCCGCCGGCCGCGCCGCCGACGCCGCCTCGCGCGCCGCCACCGCGGCCCAGACCGCCTCCGCGGCGGCCAAGGCCGCCAACGAGGCGTCCCGCCAGGCCGCCAACGCCGCCGCCAACGCCGCCGCTGCCGCGACCAAGGCCGGCAACGCCGCGTCCCAGGCACTGGCCGCCGCGGCCGCCGCCGCGGGCGACGCCAGCCAGGCCGACGCCGCGAACAAGGCCGCGGCCACCGCCCGGGACGCGGCCGTCAACGCGCGCACCGCCGGCGAGGCCAGCCAGTGGGCCGGCCTCGCCGCGACCCAGGCCGGCGCGGCCGCCCAGGCCGCCGCCTCCGCCGGTGCCAACGCCGCCGCGGCCGCCCAGGCCGCCGCCGACTCCGCCACCTACGCGGGCGTCTCCGACGCGGACGCCGCCCAGGCC
>NZ_JBHVPD010000036.1:61077-79496 GCF_042887525.1 Kitasatospora sp. NPDC057936 | reverse complement strand
GCAAGGTCGGCATGGGCGCCCTGCGCGCCTACCTGCTGATCGCGATGATCATGGTCATCATCAAGGTCGTCCAGACCGCCCTCGGGCACTGAGCCCGCTCCTGGGGGCGGCGGCGTACCCGATGACCCGCCGCCGCCCCACCCGCCCGGAAGCCTGACCCGCCCGCAAGCCTGACCCGCCCGGAAGTCTGACCCGCCCTTCACCCCGAGGGGGAAGGGGAAGGGAGAAGCCGTGCGTCACACCCTCTCCGCCAGGCAGCACACCTGCCCGCGCGTCGCCCTGGCCCTGCACGACGGCGTCGAGCGTGCCTACCGCCTCGACGATCCCGGCAGCTGCCCGCACTCGGGCACCGCCGACACCGCCGCCTCGGCCTACGAGCCGCGCGTACACCTGGCTTACCTGCTCGCCCGCCAGGGCCACCGCGCCGACTGGCTCGCTCGCTTCGCCGACCTGCCGCCCGCCGCGGCCCACCGGCTCGCCAGAGCCGCCCGCCGCTCCGCCGCCTGCTGACAGCGCGCAGGCAAACACCCACGCTCACTCGCCCCCACGGCGCCGGTGTGCCTTCGGCATGCCCGCGGCCGGTCCGATGGAGGTGATCCGCCACACCCGTGGCGTCCCACGGCCACCACGGGTGCGGTGCACGCTGCCCAGCCCTTCACTGCGGCCCCGCCCGGCCGCTCTCATCGGCGTGCCCTGACACAGGCGTGTCGCCGGCCTGCCCCCCGCAGACACCTCAGAGGAGAAGCGCGATGGCCTTCCACACCACTCGCCCGGCCCGGAGCCAGAGGCCCGGGCCCAGCGAGTCGACGACACCGCAGGCAGCGGTCGGCCCAGCGGGCACGGACAGCGCGCACGTCGGCGACATCGTGGGCGCGCTCGGCACGATCGAGCAGGACGACACCGGTCGACGCGGATCGCTGGGGGAGCGGCTCAGGGTCCTGCTGGTCGTCATGGGGCCGGGCCTGATCGTGATGGTCGGCGACAACGACGCCGGTGGTGTGGCGACGTACGCCCAGGCGGGCCAGAACTACGGCATGAAGCTGCTGTGGACGCTGGCCCTGCTGATCCCGGTGCTCTACGTCAACCAGGAGATGGTGGTCCGGCTCGGCGCGGTCACCGGCGTCGGCCACGCCCGGCTGATCTTCCAGCGCTTCGGCCGGTTCTGGGGGATGTTCAGCGTCGGCGACCTGTTCCTGGTCAACGCGCTCACCCTGGTCACCGAGTTCATCGGCGTGTCCCAGGCACTGGACTACTTCGGCATCCCCCAGTACGTCTCGGTGCCGCTCGCGGCCGTGCTGCTGTTCGCCGTGGTGGCCGGCGGATCGTTCCGGCGCTGGGAGCGGTTCCTGTTCGCACTGATCGCCGTGAACGTGATCGTGCTCCCGATGGCCCTGCTCGCGCACCCGAAGCTCGACGAGACCGCGGCCGGAATCGTGCCGCGGTTCCCCGGCGGCCTCGACTCCACTCTGTTGCTGGTGATCATCGCCATCGTGGGGACCACCGTCGCCCCCTGGCAGCTGTTCTTCCAGCAGTCCAACGTCGTCGACAAGCGGATCACCCCGCGCTGGATCCACTACGCACGCGCCGACCTGCGGATCGGCATCGTGGTCGTGATGGCCGGCGCGATCGCCATCATGGCCACCGCCGCCTTCGTCTTCCAGGACACCGACCTGCTCGGCCGGTTCACCGACGCCGGAGCAGTCGCCGACGGCCTCGGCCGGCACGGCGGCCACACCCTCGGCGCGCTGTTCGCGATCGTGCTGCTCGACGCCTCGCTGATCGGCGCCAACGCCGTCAGCCTCGCCACCACGTACGCCCTCGGCGACACGTTCAAGAAGCGGCACTCGCTGCACTGGAAGCTGCGCGAGGCACCGCTCTTCTATCTCGGCTACGCCGTCCTGATCGGTCTCGCCGCCACCATCACGCTCACCTCCGACGCTCACGTCCAGGGCCTGATCACCCAGGGCGTCCAGGCTTTGGCCGGTGTCCTGCTGCCCTCGGCCACCGTGTTCCTGGTGCTGCTGTGCAACGACCGCCCGGTGCTCGGACCGTGGGTCAACACCGTGAAGCAGAACGTCGCCGCGGGTGTCATCGTCTGGGTCCTCGTCCTGCTCTCGCTGGCCCTCACCGCCGCGACGTTCTTCCCCGACCTCACGACCACCCAGCTGGCCTGGGGATTCGCGGCCGGTGCGTTCGTCGGCCTGATCGGCGGCGTCCTCATCGTGCTCCACACCCAGTACACGCAGCAGACAGCCCGCATCGAGGCCTTCAAAGCGCGGCACACGAAGGGCGATGCCTTCGGCGGTGTCACGGGAGAGGCCTGGCTGATGCAGGTCCAGCACGCGGACGGCTCGCCGCTCAGCAGGACGGAACGGAAGGTGGCCCTGGAGCACGACCGGACGTTCTGGCGCACACCAGCCCTGCATACCCTGCCCAGGCCGCAGTTCTCCGCTCTGCGGAAGGCAGGCCTGCTCACCCTGCGCGGCTACCTGCTCCTCGCGGTGACCTTGGTGATCGTCAAGACCGTCCAGCTGTCCACGAGCTGACCGGGGGCGGGGCTTCTCTACAGCGCCGCTTCCGCCCCGGGTTCGAGGGCGAACTCGCCGTCGTCGGCGTCGTAGTCGTACAGCTCGCCGTACCGACCCCAGTCGATCGCGGTCTCGAGCTGCCGCCGCGCGTCCTCGGCGCCGTAGCCCGCGCGCAGCAGGTCCAGGAACAGGTCTTCGCGCAGCTTGTGGTCGTCGGTGGCGGCGAGGGTCTGGACGATCGCGCGGACCAGCGGGGCACGGCGCGCGGCGTTGCGGGCGAAGAGCTGTTTGCTGGTGAGGATGTCGGCGGCGGCGAACTCGCGGCCGGCGTCGGTGATGGAGATGCGGCCGTCGGCGGTGGTGGCCAGTCCCAGGAGGACGGCGGCGTCGACGAGGGGCAGGAGGTCGTCGACCTCGAAGTTGAGTTCGTCGGCGATCTCCGCGAGGCCTTCTTCGCCGCCCATGGCGAGGAGGATTTCGAGGAGGCCGGCGAGGCCGCCGACGGTGGCCGGTGGCAGCGGGGTGGTGATCGGGGTGGCGGCCTGCGGGGCGGCGGGTTCGGCCTCGGTGCGGGCCTCGCGGCCGGTGAGGATGCCGTAGACGGTGTCGATCAGGGCCTCGAAGGCGGGGGCGTTGCGGTTGCGCGGCCGGGGCAGGTCGACGGCGAGTTCGGCGCTGATCCGGCCGGGGTTGGAGGAGAGGACCAGGACGCGGTCGGCGAGCAGGACGGCCTCCTCGATGTTGTGGGTGACGATGAGGATCGACTTGACCGGGGCCTCGTGGCCTTCCCACAGGCCGGTGAGTTCGGAGCGGAGGTTCTCGGCGGTGAGCACGTCGAGGGCGGAGAACGGCTCGTCCATGAACAGGGCGTCGGGTTCGACGACCAGGGCGCGGGCGAAGCCGACGCGTTGGCGCATACCGCCGGACAACTCCTTGGGGTAGGCGCCCTCGAAGCCGTCCAGGCCGATCAGGTCGATGGCCTTCAGCGCCCGCTCGCGCCTCTCCCGCTCGGGAACGTTGCGGGCCTGGAGGGAGAGTTCGACGTTCTGCTGCACGGTGAGCCAGGGCAGCAGGGCGAAGGATTGGAAGACCATCGCCACCCCGGGGTTGGCGCCGGCCAGTGGCTCGCCCCGGTAGGCGACGGTGCCGGCCGAGGGCGGGATCAGGCCGGCCAGGCAGCGCAGCAGGGTGGACTTGCCGGAGCCGGACTTGCCGAGCAGCGCGACGATCTCTCCTTCCGTCAGGCGCAGGCTGATGTCGTCCAGGACCGGCAGCGCCCTCCCATCGGGGGTGGTGAACGTCTTCGTCACGTTGGCTGCCTCGACGATGGTGGCCCCGGTGCGGGGTGTGCCACGGGTACCGGTGGTCATCGGTGTTCCCCTTCGAGTGGGTCAGAGCGAGTAACGGGTCTCGGCGAGGCGGTACAGGCGACGCCACAGCAGCCGGTTGAGGGCGACGACGTAGACGCTCATCACGCTTACGCCGACCAGGATCTTCGGGAACTCGCCGGTGCCGGTGGCATTGGCGATGTAGGCGCCGAGGCCGGTGGCCTCCAGGTGGTGGGAGCCGTAGTCGACGACCTCGGCGACGATCGAGGCGTTCCACGCACCGCCCGCCGCAGTGATCCCGCCGGTGATGTAGTACGGGAAGACCGCCGGCAGGATGAACGACTTCCAGCGCAGTCGCCCGCGGACGCCGAAGCTGGTCATCGCCTCGCGCAGGTCGGTAGGGACGGCGGAGGCCCCGGCGATCACGTTGAACAGGATGTACCACTGGGCGCCGAGCGCCATCAGCAGGATCGACCCGAGGTCGAGTGAGATTCCGGCGGCGACGAAGAAGACGGTCGCGAAGGGGAAGATGAAGTTCGCGGGGAAGCTGGCCAGTACCTGCACCACTGGCTGGGCGAAGCGGGTCACCTTCGGGTTCATCCCGATCCACACGCCGATCGGCACCCACACCACGGTGGCGACCGCGAGCAGGACCAGGACCCGGCCGAAGGTCGCCGCGCCCAGCGCGAAGGCGTGCCCGAACTCGGACAGGCCCACCGTGCCGTCCACGTACGCCAGCGCCCGCCACGCGCCGAACACCACCACGGCCGCGACCGCCCCGGCGAAGAACACGTCCCCGGTGCGCTCGCGCACCGGCGAGACCCCGAGCGGGTGCTCGGCCAACCCGAAGGGGCGCGTCCAGCGCTCCAGCGCCCGGCTCGCCGGCCGCATCGGACGCCCGATCAGCTCCGGCACGCTGGAGCGGCGCAGGATGTCGAGCACCACGCTGCGCGGGCGCTCGGCCGCCTCCGACTCCTCCACCCGGAACCGTTCCGCCCAGGCCGTCATCGGCCGCCAGAACAGCACGTTCACGCCGATCACCATGACCACCATGACCGCGATCGCGATGCCGACCTGCCCGAGGTCGCCGGCCGCGATCGCGGTCGCCGCGTACGACCCCATGCCCGGCAGCGCGTAGTGGTGGTTCAGGACGCTGATCGACTCCGAGGCGGCCAGGAAGAACCAGGCCCCGCCGAAGCTCATCATGCCGTTCCACACCAGCGGGATCATCCCGCTCGGCACGTCCAGGCGCCAGAACCGCTGCCACTTCGTCAGGCGCATCACCCGCGCCGCCTCGTCCAGCTCCCGGGGCTGCGACATCAGGGAGTAGTAGAAGGCGAAGGTCATGTTCCACGCCATCGAGGTGAAGATCGCGAAGATCGACGCGCACTCCAGCCCCAGCGTCGAGCCGGGGAACAGGTTGATGAACGCGGTCACCGTGACCGACAGGAAGCCCAGGATCGGCACCGACTGCAGGATGTCCAGCACCGGCAGCAGCACCTTCTCCGCCCGCCGCATCCGGGCCGCTGCCGTGGCGTACACGAAGGTGAACGCCACTGACGCCACCAGCGCCGCGAACATCCGCAGCAGCGACCGCACCGCGTAGTACGGCAGGTTCGACGCGTCCGTGGACACCGAGGACGGCGCCGTGGACGGCAGGAACGGCGCGTCCAGCGACGGCGCCAGCTTGAGCAGCCCGTACAGCAGCGCCACCAGCGCCGCCGTCACCAGCACGTCCACCCACCGCAACGCCGGCCGCCGCCACACCCCCCGCGACGGGAATCCGCCCTCACCCGCCATCCGTCCGCCCTTCCACGCCGTGCTGCCCGGACTTCCCGCGGCCACTGAAGCACGGCCGGGCAGCCGCACAGCACGTTTGGATGGCTGAGACCCGAACGCTCACCGACATGGAGGATGGCCGGACCGTGGATCGACTCCGAGCGCACATGGCGCTGCCCGAACCGCACGGTGAACGATCGGAGCCGAGGCGCGCGAAAACGCCCCCGGCACGCCGATCGCGGCGGATTCCAGCGGTCGTCGCAACACATGAGCAGGTGAACCGCGTCGCCCCGCCAGGACGGGCCGCGGGGTGGTGCCGCGCTGCTCCGAGTGGAGCCCGTGAATGGTGGACGTCTCCCCACGAACGCAGGCTGGCTTACACAGCGCCCGCACCGACGTCCCGGCGGCGGGCGGAGTCACCCGGCGGCGTCCCCGACGGGCGGCCGGGGGCGACGGCGAAAGGCATCACATGGTGGAACAGGGCGTCGGTCAGGGCTGCCTGCGGACCGTTCGCGGGATCGGCAGGTCCCTGCGGAGGCGGGTGTGGCGCAGGTGCGCGCGGGGGCGTTCCGCGGGGTCATCCACCGGGGTGGCGCTCATCGCCGCCGGGCTGGCCCTCCTGGGGGCGCTCGGCCCGACACCCAGCAGCGCCGTGTCACCACCGCTCCGTGAGCCCCTGTCAGGAGCTCCGGCGCGGTTCGTGCCCGGGCCCTGCCCGGAGACGCCCGAGCCGGTCCCCGGGCGGTGCGGGGTGCTGGAGGTGCCCGAGAACCGCGCCGCCCACCGGCACGGACGGACCGTCCGGCTGGCCGTCGCGATCATCCCGGCGGCGTCCGCGACGCCGGCCGGCGACCCGGTGGTGTTCATGGAGGGCGGCCCCGGCGGCGACGCGTTCGGGAACATCCCCTTCCTGATCGGCGCCGGCGTGAACCGGGACCGCGAGCTGATCGTCATGGCCCAGCGCGGCACCCTCCATTCGGAGCCGAACCTCGCCTGCCCGGAGATCGACCGGTTCTACGCGGGCGCCGTCGGGCTGCCCTTCAACGCGCCCTCCACGGGGGAGCTCCTGGTCCGGGCGACGAAGGAGTGCCGGGACCGCCTGACCGCCGGCGGAGTCGAACTCGCCGCCTACAACACCACCGAGAACGCAGCGGACTTCGCCGGCCTGCGCACCGCGCTGGGCATCGACCGGTGGAACGTCTACGGGTACTCCTACGGCACCAACCTCGCCCTCACCTACCTGCGCCTGCACCCCGAGGGGATCCGCTCGGTGGCGATCGACTCGGTCGCACCCCCGCCGGTCGTGAACCTCCCGTGGACCTGGGACAGCTTCCGGGAGGGGCTCGACGAGGTGTTCGCGGCCTGCGAGGCCCAGCCCGCCTGCAAGAACCGCTACCCCGGCCTTCCCGGGACCGTCACCGAGCAGGTCCGGCGGCTGGAGGAACACCCCCTGACACTGACGGTCCAGCCCCCTGGGGGCGGAAACCCGGTGACGGTCGTCCTGGACGGGGGCAGCCTGGTGGACCTGCTGGTCGCCAAGGCCGTCCCGTTCGCCGACCTGCCCGCCGCCCTCGACGAACTCGCCCACGGCAATCCCGAGCGCTTCGCGCGGGCCCGCGCCGCGGGCGCGACGCCCGTCATCGGCGAATTCGCCTACGGGCTGAAGGAGTCGGTGGCCTGCAGCGAGTGGGTGCCGGGCTACTCGCGGGCCGACGTGTTGGCGGCCGGGCGCCGCAACTTCCCCGGGTGGCCGGACGCCGTCCTGGCTCAGGCGCCGCAGCTGCCCTTCCAGTACGACGTCTGCCGGGTCTGGAACGTCCCGGACCGCACCGCCGTCCAGCGGGTGGTCACCGTCAGCGACGTTCCCGCGCTCGTCATCTCCGGCACCTTCGACTCCAAGACCGGGGCGAGCTGGGGTCAGTACGCGGCCCGTACGCTGTCCCGCTCGACCGTCGTGCGGATCCCGGGCATCGGCCACTGGGTGGTTCCCCAGTCGTGCTGCGCGCAGAGCGTCCTGACCTCCTTCCTGGCGCACCCGACGGCGCCGGACACCGCCTGCGTGGCAGACCTCGCGCCCGCACCGTTCACCATCACCCCCGAAACGGAAGCCGCATGATGTCAACTCCCGCGCCCCACCGCCGTCGCACCGCGCGACGGCTGCGGGCCACGCTGGCCGTGGCCACGGCCGGTGTCCTCGCCGTCGGCCTCGCCGCGCTGCCCGCCCGGGCCGCACCCACCCGCGCCGAGCCCGCTGCCGGACCGCCGCTCGGCACGGTCGCCCGGACGGCCGGGCGCGCCCACTTCGAGCCGGGCCCCTGCCCCAGGACGGCGGACCCGATCCCTGAGCTGGAGAAGGCCCGCTGCGGAACGCTCACGGTGCCCGAGCGCCGCTCCCGGCACGACGGGCGGACGATCACCCTCGGAGTCGCGATCATCCCGGCGGCCACGAGCAGACCGGCACCCGACCCGATCGTGTGGCTCGCGGGCGGGCCCGGCGACGACGCGGTCTCCGAGATCCCCCTGGCACTCAACGGCGGCCTGAACCGCGACCGCGACGTCATCTTCATGTCCCAGCGGGGCACCTACTCGGCCGACCCGGCGCTCACCTGCGCGAACATCGACCAGTTCAACGCGGATTCCCTCGGCCTCGTCTACGGCGCGCCGTCCACCGGACGCCTGCACGTCGACGCGACCCGCGCCTGCCGCGACGGGCTCGCGGGCCGCGGGGCCGACCTCAGCGCGTACAACAGCACCGAGAGCGCCGCCGACTACGCCGACCTGCGCGAAGCGCTGTGCATCGAGCAGTGGAACGTGTTCGGCATCTCGTACGGCTCCGACCTGGCCCTGCTCTACATGCGCCTGCACCCGCAGGGCATCCGGTCGGTCGGCATCGACGGCATCCTGCCGCCGTCCCTGGCCGGCGGGGCGGTGACCTGGAAGGCCGCGCAGGAGGGGTTCGACGGCCTGTTCGACGCCTGCGCGAAGCAACGCGCCTGCAACGACCGCTACCCGGACCTGAAGGCCACCTTCGAACGCCTCGTCGTCGAGCTCGAAGCCCGGCCGGTCACCACCACCGTCACCGTCCCGGGCCACCCCGATCCGGTGGAGGTCGTGCTGGACGGTGGCGTCCTGGTGACCTGGCTGACCGCCGCCAGCCACCTGGCGGCAGGCGTGCCGCGCTCCATCGACGAGCTGGCCCACGGCAACCCGCAACGCGTGGCCGAGCAGTGGGCCGGCGGAAAGCTCAGCCCGGCGGCCTTCGGCAGGCTCTCCCACGGGCTCGCCTACGGCGTCTTCTGCAGCGAGTGGACACCGTTCGAGAGCGAGGCGGACGTCATCGAGGGCGGGCGGCGCGCGTTCCCGTCGTTCCCCGACTCGGTGCTGGCCAACGCCCCGGGGCTCGCCTGGCTCCACGACGACTGCCGCGCCTGGGACGTCCCCGCCGCACCGCGCTCGGTCCGGGACGTGACGCACAGCGACATCCCGACGCTCGTCCTGTCGGGCGGGTTCGACGCCCAGACCGCAGCGAGCAACGGGCCGTACGCCGCCCGCACGCTGAGCCGGTCCACCGAGGTCACCGTCCCCTACGTCGCCCACGTGGTCTTCGCCGACTCGGCGTGCGCGCAGGAGATCACCCGCTCGTTCTTCGACACTCCGACCGCGCCGAAGACGGAATGCCTCGCATGCCTCCGGCCGCCTGACTTCGAGATCGCGCCATAAGGCCGACCGGTTGCTTGGCGGGCGTCGGCGGTGGTGTCAGCAGCCGCACTCCTCGCCGCGCCAGGCGTCGATGCCCTCGCGGACGGCGAGGCCGGCGACGAGCAGACCGATCGCGGGGTCGAGCCACCACAGGCCGAACAGGGCGTTGGCGAGCAGGCCGACCAGGACGGCGGCGGCGAGGTAGGCGCACAGGAGGTTCTGGGTGCCTTCGCCGCTGGTGGCGGCCGAGTCGAGGATGGTCCCGAGGCGGCGCTTGGCGCGGCCCAGCGGCGGCATGACGATCAGGGAGGTGACGGACAGGCCGATGCCGAGCCAGCTGGTGGACGGCTTCTCGCCGGCGGCCAGCGTGGAGACGGCGTCGTAGGCGATGTAGGGGGCCAGGAGGAAGAACGTCACCGCGACGGCCTTCTGTGCGCGGGCCTCGGAGGTCTCCGACAGTGTCCGGGTGCCGCTGAACCGCCAGACGACGATGACGGAGGCCAGACCTTCGACGACGGAGTCGAGGCCGAAGCCGAGCAGGGCGACCGAGCCGGCCAGGACCGCCGCGACGAGTGCGACGGTGCCCTCGGCCGCCATGTAGCCGAGGGAGAGCCACGACAGGAGCTTCGCCTTGCGGGCCGCCTCGTGCCAGGCGGCGCTCTTCTCCACCGGCGGGCGGCAGCAGGCGTCCGTGCAGCCGGGCTCGCAGTGGCAGGCGCTTGACTCGGCCTCGGCGGTCACCGGTCGTCCCCCTCGCCGGCGCCGTAGACGGGGCAGAGCGCAACGGCGTCGCCGGTCTCGGCCAGCACGGTCTCCGCCGCGGCGAGCAGGCCGATCAGGGAGGGTTGGGTCAGGCTGAACACCGAGGCCCGGCCGACCGGACGGGAGTCGACCAGGCCGCAGTCGCGCAGGCAGGCCAGGTGCTTGGAGACGGTGGACTGGGCCAGGCCGAGCTGCTCGACCAGGTCGACCACCCGGGCTTCGCCGGCCGTGAGCCGTTGGACGATCGCCAGACGGGCCGGATCGCCGAGGGAGCGGAACAGGGCCGCGGCCGGTGCGAGCTCGTCCCGCCCGACGGGTTCAGGTGATGTCATCGCCATGCGGCGATGCTATCGCGCCCTCGGATCAGCCCGTGGGGCGGGAGGGCCCGCCGCCGGGGCGGTGCTGGAGGTCGACCGGGTTCTCCCCGTCGTTCGGCGGCAGGGCCGGAGGGGGAGCGGGGTTCGGTGCCGTTGTGACGGACGCGTGGCTGCCTGCGGGCGCGGGCTCTTGCGAGGCCGTCCGGGTCGGGGCTGCGGTGCTGCCCTTGGGGGGTGGTGGGGAGGTCGTTGCCGCACCCGTCGAGGGCGACGTTGGTGTCGGCGTCGGTTCGGCGGCGGCGAGGTTGGGCGGAGCACTGGTGCTTCCCGTTGCCGGGGCCGGCTGCTGAGTGGCCGGGGCCGCGCTTCGGGCGGGTGAGGCGGCACCACTGGATCCGCAGGCGGTCGCGGTGAGGGCGAGGAGCAGGGCGGCTGCCGGGACGGCGATGGTTCTCTTCACGGGCGGTGGTCTCCGGTCTCGTGCTGGCCGCGGTCGGACGTGCGCGCGGGTCGGGAGGTTCCGACTATGCCGGTGCCCGGCGCGCTCGGGAGAGCGGCCGGGCACCGGTGGTTGCGCGTGTCGTGGTCAGTTCTGGTTGTCGTCGCCCTGGCTGTTGTCGTCCTCGTACAGCGCGGTCGGGTTGATCGACCAGATGCCGCGGCCGAAGGTGGCGGCGTAGAGGCGGCCGTCCGGGCCGGTCTTGAGCTGCTGGACCGAGGTGGTGGGCAGGTTCTTGCCGAGCACCGAGAAGTTGGTCTCGCCCGGCGCGCGGTAGAAGGCGGCGAGGTCGCTGCCCAGCGCCAGCCCGCCGTTCGGCAGGAGCTTGACCGAGGTGGCCGGGACGTCGGGCAGGTTGGCCGAGACGTCGGTCCAGGTGGCACCGCCGTCGTGGGTCTCGAAGAGGTGGCCGTTGCCGGCGCCGGGGCCCTCGGTCCAGGTCCGCGAGAAGCCGTTCATGGCGACGAAGACGTGCTGGGCGTCCTTCTCGTCCACGGCGAAGGAGGAGATGTACCGGTTGGGCAGGGTGCCGTCGACGGGCAGGTTGAGCTGGTGCCAGCCGGTGCCGTCGGTCTTGCCGACCGCGATGCCGCGGCTGAAGCCCTGGTTGTTGCAGGGGCCGCACCAGCCCGCGTACACGGTGCCGTTGACGGTCGCGACGGCGGTGGCGAAGTGCCCTGCGCCGAGGTCGTAGGCGCTGGTCCACTCGCTGCCGCTGCGGATCGCGTAGCCCTTGTGCTGCACCCAGATGTGCTGACCGCCGGCGATCCAGGTGTTGACGTCCTTGGGGTCGGCGGCGAGCGGGGCGATGAAGCGGGCGGAGCTGGTGGCCTTGTCGGGCGGGGCGACCTCGTAGGACGTGGCCTTGCTGGGGTCGGAGTTGCCGGAGCCGTCGTTGACGGCGCAGTTCTGGGTGACCCACATGTCGAGGTAGACGTATTCCTGGGCGATGTTGCAGCCGTTGGCCGGGTCGACCAGGGTGTCGGCGCCGTCGCCGCCGAAGTTGGAGCCCATCACCTTGTCGTGGGCGCGCAGGATCGATTCGCCGTTGTCCTGGAGGCCGCCGCTGACGATGACGCCCTTGCCGGTGCGGTCCGCCGGGTCCTTGCCGACGCCGACCGAGTAGTACTGCAGGGTGTCGATGGTGCCGTCGGCCAGGGACTTCCAGTCCGTGGCGTGGCCGGACGCGTCGGCTGCGCCGTTGACCGGGCGGGTGTAGATGCCGCCGTCGTTGCCGACGTACACGCTGGGCTTGCCGTGGTAGGTGCCGATGGCGACGGCGTGCTGGTCGGAGTGGGTGGTGGGCGAGCAGTCGCCGGTCACCTTGGTGGGGTCGATGCTCCAGCACGGGAAGGTGAAGTTCCAGTACGGGCCGGGAACGGACCAGCTGGTGCCGCCGTCCTTCGTCTCCAGCACCTCCTCCAGACCGGCGTAGACGTGGTCGGGGTTGGCCGGGTCGACCTGGAGGAACTGGTTGTACCAGGACTGGATGCCCGGCTGGTAGCCGGCGCCCTGGAGGGCGGAGCCCGAGTTCTTGATCTTGTCCTTGTCCGCGATCAGCGTCCACGGGCCGGACGGCGAACCGGACTTGGAGACGTAGATGCCCTTGAGCCCGGTGTCGGGGTTGTGCGCCATGACGTCCGGGGACTGGTCGATGGCGTAGTAGCGCGAGCCGTCCGCGGAACGGGCGAACGTGACGTTGCCGACGTTCGCCGCGTCCGTCGGCAGGTCGCCGAGGGAGGCGACGCGCTGCCAACTGCCGTCCGCGGCCTTGCTGTAGAAGCCGTTGTAGGTGTCGCCGCCGCGCCAGCCGACGGCCAGGATCACCTTGGACGGGTCCTTGGGGTCGATCGCGATGTCGTTGGCGATGTTCTTGTACGGCGCGCTCGGGTCGGCCGCCTTCGAACCACCCGGCAGGTAGTCCGGGTTGGGTGCGAACTCCAGCGCCCACGGGCCGGAGAGGTCGGTGGCGGAGTGGCTCCACACACCGCGGCTGGTCGCCGCCCACACCTTGCCGCCGCCGAAGCGCAGCGCGTGGATGATGGTGGACTCCAGCTCGGCGCCACCGACCCGGTTGCCGGGCTGGAACTTGCCGTGCTTGGGGTCGGACAGCACGTACACACCGGTGCCGACGTAGGAGGTGGCGCCGGTGTTGGACTCGCCGGTGGCGTACCAGAGCCGGCCGCCCTCGTCGAGGTTCAGCGTGCCCGTCGACAGCGACGGCAGCTTGTCCGCGATCGGCTCCCACTGTCCGCCGCCCGTCCGGGAGCGGAACACCCCGCCGTCGGCACCGCCCGCGTACACGTACCCGTCGTCGTCGGCCGCGATGCCGGTGATCCGGCCGGTGGTGTACCCGGCGCCGCCGCTGGAGTTGGAGTTGGCGTCCCGGTAGCGCGGGTCGTCCTCGTTGTACGGCTTGTCGGTGACGTGCTTCCACGAGCCGTCGGTGTGCGGCATCGACTTCAGCTGCGCCCAGGCCGCGCCGTACGCGCCCGGTGCGACGACGCCGGGGGCGGTGCGGGCCTCGGTGTACTGCGCGGTGCCCTCGGCGGAGTTCTCGGCCTCGTCCGCGCCGCCGTCGCCCCCGCCCGGGGTGTCGGCCTTGGCGGAGAAGGTGTGCTTGGCGGTGCTGCTGGTGGGGCTGGTGCCCTTGACCTTCGCGGCGTGCTTCTGGCCGACCTCGTCGAGGTGCTGCGCCTGGTGCGGGCGGGGGTCGGACGTGCCGGGCGCGGCGAGGGCCTGGGTGGTGGTCAGTCCGAGCGCGGTGAGCGTGACGGCGGGCAGCAGCAGCCGTCGGCGTTGCCTGTTGGGCACGATGGTGGGTCCTCCCCATGCGGCGGGTCGCGCGGTTGCGCTGCCCGGCGGAATCAGACCGAAGCTTTGCGGCTCACGGGGCCAGAGTGAAGGGAGTGCGCGTAACGAATGCTTAAAACCAAATCAGTTAAGAAAGTTGAAGGACAACAGAAAAGCCCCGCCTTTCCGCGCCCGGCGGGAAGCCGAGGCGGGAAGGCGGGGTTGGAGCGGTCAGCGGCGGCTGTGCAGTGCGCTCAACGGACCGTCAGCGGTTGTTGGCGGGACGACCCGTCGGCGGCCGGAGCGGTCGTCGTCGGTCGTGTGGTGCGACGGGACCGCGGCCTCGATGAGTGAGGGCCGCGGTCCCGTTCGTTCAAGGGGTGGTGGGGAACGGAAGCGTCCGGCCCGGGACCGGCGTCGGCTGGCCGGCACCCGTGGGGCCGGGCTGGTTCGTCGGCCCGGGGCCGGGGGCGAAGCGGTCGGGTTCGGCGTCGACCGGGTTGTCGGAGTCGTGGCTCGGGGTGGCGGCGGGTGACGGAGAGGACTTGGCCGGGTTGCGGGTGGCGCCCCGGGCGAAGGTCGGGGTTGCGATGGGGTGGGACGGGCCCGGTGTTCCGACAGGGGCGCCGTTGGGTGCTGCGGGCGTCTCGGTGGGGCCGGCCGACGGTGCTGCGGCCGGCGTGCCGGTGCTCGTGCCGCTACCGGGTGCCGGACCGGTGGCCGGCCGGCCGGCGGCTGCGGGTGTGGTCCAGGCGGGGCCGTGTGCGGCGGGGCGGTCGTCGTCGGAGAGCAGCGCGAATGTGGTGGCACCGGCGGCGAGGGCGAGGAGGCCGGCCGCGGTTCCCAGGATCAGGCGCTTGCGCATGCCGGGATCCTCCTTACTGGCGTACTGACGGGTGTGGCGCGGGGGGGGGGCGCCGGGGGCCGGGGGGCACCGGGCGCCGGGGGAGCGGGGTGGGTCACGTCGTGGGCTGCGGGGGCAGGGTCCAGGTCCACGCGCCGCGTCCGTGGGTGGAGACGAGCAGGTACGAGCTGTCCGGAGCGACGGCGAGGTCGCCGACCGGGGTGTTGGGCAGTCCGGTGCCCAGCCGGTACCAGGTGGAGGGGGCGGTCGGCGAGGCGGCGAGGACGCCGTTGTCGGTGCCGACGATCAGCGAGCCCAGGGCGATCTTGACGGCGTTGACCGGTGCGTCGGGCAGGTTGCCGCTGATGTCCGTCCAGGTGGCGCCGCCGTCGTGGGACTCGAAGACGTGGCCGGTGCCGGCGCCGTCGATCCAGTGCCGGCTGTAGGAGCCGTAGACGGCGACGACGTGCGCGGCGTCGGCCTGGTCGGCGGAGATCGCGGTGACCACGCGGTTGGGCAGGTTGGGCGCCTGGACCTGGTGCCAGGTACCGCCGTAGTTGGTGGCGATGCCGGAGACGAACGGCGAGCCGCCGCCGGGGTTGCAGCCGTTGCCGGTGCCGCACCAGCCGGCGTACGTCACGGCGCCGTCGGCGGTCACGGCGGTGGCGGCGTTGCCGGCGCCGAGGTCGAAGACCGGCTGCCAGTCGCAGGTCGCGCCGGTGCAGGCGGTGGACCAGCCCTTGCCCTGGTTGTCCCACACGTAGCGGCCGCCGGCCACCCAGTGCTGGACGTTGGCGACGTCCGCGCCGAACGGGGCGACGAAGCGGCCGTCCTTCTCGCACGGCGTGGTCGTCGACGTCGGCTTGAAGTTGGTGCAGTTGGGGCTGATGTTGTACCAGGTGTGGCCGCCGTCGAGCGTCTTGGCGAGGGCCAGGTTGGTGTACTCGGCGACGCTGTAGCGGCCGTCCTGCGGGGCGACGATCACGTTGAAGCCGTCGCCGCCCTTGGGCTCGTACATCGCCGGGTCGCCCGGGACGGAGACCGAGTAGCCGTTGTCCTGGAGGCCGCCCCAGAAGATGTCGCCGGTGCCGGCGGTGTTCTTCCCGGTCTGGCCGCCGTAGTACTGGAGGGTACGCAGGCCCGCGTTGAGGTCGTTGAAGCCGCCGACCTGGGCGCGGGTGGCGGAGGGCCGGGACCAGACGCCGCCGTCGCTGCCGAAGTACGTGGTGCCGTCGGGGGCGACCACCGCGGCGTGGTGGTCGGGGTGGGTGGTGTTGGGGCAGCTGAACTGGCTCGGGTCGTAGCTGAAGCAGCTGTAGGTGTTGTTCCACCAGTACGGGCCGATGGCCGTCCAGGTGGAGCCGGAGTCGGAGGTCTCGTAGAGGTCCTCCAGGCCGACGTACAGGTGGGTGTCGTCCGCCGGGTCGACCACGAGGTACTGGTCGTACCAGGCCTGGCCGCCGACGGTTCCGGCGGTGGCGCCCGCGTTCTTGAGCGCGGTGCCGTCCGCGAGCCTGGTCCACGGGCCGTTCGGGTCACCGGTGCCGGACACGTAGACACCCGCCAGCGCCACCGTGGTCGGGTCCTCGACGACGGCGAAGAGCTTGCCGCCGTCGGAGGTGAAGCCGAGGGTGGTGCGGCCGACCTGCGCCTGGGTCAGGTCGCCCGAGACGGTGGCCTTGTTCCAGGTGCCGGAGTCGCCGTTCGCGGTGGAGTAGTAGACGCCGTTGTAGCCGAGGTCGTCGGCCTTGGTGCCGCCGCGCCAGCCGAGGACGGCGACCAGGCTCTGGCCGTTGCTGTTCGGCTGCACGCGGACGTCGGTGATCCAGGAGGTGCGGTAGGGCGAGCTGCCGGGGTTCGGGTCCGGCTTGAGGACCGTCTCCCAGGCGCCGTCCGTGGTGGCGGCGTCGTGGCGGATGAGGCCCTGGTTGGTGGCGGCGTAGACCTTGCCGCCGGCGAACTCGATGTGCGTCACCAGGCTGTTGGTCAGCCCGGTGCCGGCCTGGGCCCAGGTCTGTCCGCCGTCGGTGGAGCGGTACAGACCGGTGCCGCCGATGCCGTCCGAGTTGGAGTTGCCCTCGCCGGTGCCGACCCACACCGAGTGGTCGGCCGGGTTGACGGCCACCGCGCCGATGGCGAGGCTCGGCTGGTCGTCGAACAGCGGGGTCCAGGTCTGGCCCTGGTCCGTGGTCTTCCAGACGCCGCCGCCGGCGGTGCCGAGGTAGACCGTGGCGCCGTCGGCGGCCAGTGCGGTCGCGCGCCCGGAGACCACGTCGTGACCGGCCCACCAAGGGCCCTGCGCGTAGGCGGAGTTCTGCGACTGGTACGGCAGGTCGTTCTTCTGCTGCCAGGCCACGGCGGCACCGGTCACCGGCATGGCGGCGGCGTCCTTCGCGGCGGCGGTCACGGCCTCGGAGCTCACCGAGGTGCCGGGCGCGGTACGGGCGACGTTCGCCTGGGCGGAGGCGGCGAGGATGTCGGCACTCTCACCGGCCATGCCGCAGTGGCCGGGACGGGCGTCCGGATCGGCGTCGGCGTCCTTGCCGGTGTCCTTGTCCGCGTCGTGGTCGGCGTCCCGGTCGGCGTCCGGATCGTGCGCCGCGCCGCAGGCGGCGGCCCGGTCGTGGTCGAAGTCGAGGTAGCGGTCGAGGTCCAGGCCGCTCGCCGCGGTGGCGGCGATGAGCAGGACGGGCAGGGCAGTGGCGATGGCTATTCGCCGTCTGCTCCAGCGGGTACGCAATGAGGGCATGCGCGGCTCCCGGGGAGGAGGAGGTGCGTGGGGACGCGCCATTCTCAGCAACCGCTCAGGCTTTTCCCAGACTTGTTGCAGGAACCGTTATTCAGTGAATGAACCACCGTGGCCCGCACACGAAACCGCAGGTGGGTCGGCCTGCGGCATTCCGTGCACACAGGGAAATCGGACCGCGTGGGCGTGACGCGGATCACGGTTTGCCTACCCTGTCCGCGCCCTTCCGGTCGCCACTGTGCCGCTCGGCGCATCGCGGCGGCGGTGAGGCGCGGGGTCGTCTCCCGGGTGACGGACGGACAGGTTGGCTCCCGTCTGCCTGCCTTCCCGCGTTCCCGCCAGGGCGGCAATCGAACGCCGATCGGGCGGCAATCCGGCCCGCCGAAGCTGGGAGCGACCGGTCACGGGGCCGGTCCGGAGAGCGAGGAACGAGGAGCAGGAGGAACGATGAGGAAGGTACTCACCACTGCGGTCGCCACTGCGGCGTTCGCCACGGCCACGCTCGTGGCCGCCGCGCCGTCCGCCCATGCCCTGTCGAGCGGCGTGCTGCTCAAGAACGTGTTCAACGGCCGCTGCCTGGACCCCAGCGGCACCGGGAACGGGATCGGCGTCTTCCTGGTGGACTGCGACCCCAACAGCGCCTACCAGCGCTGGACCATGGTCTGGATGGACAGTCCGCAGGGCGCCTACTACGAGCTGGTCAACGCGGAGAGCGGCCGGTGCCTCGACGCGGCCTGGCAGGACATCGGCGGCAACGGGACCAAGATGCAGCTCTGGGACTGCTACGGCGTGGGACAGAGCAACCAGCTGTGGAAGTTCACCCGGGCGACCAGCGACCCCCTCGTCTACAACCTGACCGTCCAGACCAACGGCCGCTGTCTGGACGGCGCCTACGAGGAGATCTACTACAACCACGGCAAGACCCAGCTGTGGGACTGCTACGGCCCGGGCCAGGTGAACCAGCTCTGGCGGATCTCCTGACCCGCCCGACCCGGGACGTGGGGGCGGCCGCGCGCGGGCCGGCCCCGGGGGGGGCGGGCGGGGGCCGGCGGCGCGGCGGGGGCGCGGGGGGGGGGTGCCGGGGGGGGTAGGAGAGAGCGGGGGGGGGAGGGGGGGGGGGTTAA
>NZ_JBHVPD010000036.1:0-61067 GCF_042887525.1 Kitasatospora sp. NPDC057936 | reverse complement strand
GCGACTGCCCCGCCCGGGCCCTGTGCACCCACCGCGGCGGGAGCCCGTCACCCCCCCCCCCCGGCCCGTCCCCCCGCCCGCCGGGTCCCGGCCCGGCGGGCCGTCGGCAGGCTGCCGGCGGAGCGTCGGCGGACGCGGGTGGTCTTCCAGGAGTTGTGCCACGTCAGAGCGAGTTAGTGGGCATTGCGATAACGGCCGCCGTCGCGGTTCGCGGTGACGTACGGCGACGGCTATGGCACCTGGACGGGGCGCCGCACTCGGGGCAGCGGAACGGGTGGCGTCCGGCCAGGGTGCGGCGGATCCAGTTGACGACCCACGGGAAGGTGATCCTGGGTAGGTCCCTGGTGGCCTCCACCGTTCCGTGGGTGGGGCAACGGCCCCTCCGCGTCTGGGTTTCGGTCGGCATGGGTGGTGCTCCTCACGTGCCGCGCGGCAGCCAGCTGAAGCGGCGCAGTGCCACCACGAGGCCGGCGGCTCCCCATGCGGCGACGATCAGCAGGTCGGTGCCGGCGAAGCCCGCGCCCGTGGTGTGCGGGTTGTAGGCGGTGAGCAGCGCCTCGACGAGGTGGTGGACGGGGAAGACGTCGCCGACGACGGTCAGCCAATGGGGGAGGATCGAGGTCGCGATGAAGACGCCGGAGATGAAGTACAGCGGCAGCATGATGGCCTGGGTGATGGGCTGGGCGGCGTCCTCGTTGCGGATGACGGACGTCAGCGCGTAGCCGAGGCAGCAGAACGAGACGGTGCCGACGATGACGGCCACCGCGAGGGCGGGCGCGGTGCGGGCGGGCACGTGGGCGCCGTACGCGGCCCAGCCGATCACCAGCAGCAGGACGGTGATGCCGATCGACACGACGATGGCGGTGAGCGTCCGGCCGGCGATGACGGCGGCGGCGGGGACGGGGGTGGCGCGGCGGCGTTTGAGGATGCCGGACTCGCGCTGGGCGGTCACCGAGATGACCAGGTTGACGAAGGACGCGGCGATGATCCCGAGGGTGATGATGCCCGGGACGTAGTAGACCGAGGTGTCGATGGTGCCGCCGGAGACCTTGACGGTGTTGTTCTGGCGGCCGAACACCGACGCGAAGATGATCAGGAAGAGCACCGGGAGCGCGAGCGTGAAGAACCGCGACTGCGGGTTGCGGAGGAACGCACGCAGGTCGTACGGGAATTGGTGCAGGGCGAGGCGTAAGACGTCGCGCGCCGAGCTGCGGGCGTGGGCGGCGGTCATCATGCGGCCTCCGAATGCCGTGGCGCATCCGGGGAGTCCGGGGGTTCGACGGGCGGCGCGTCCGTCCCGGGTTCGGTGAGCGCCAGGTAGACGTCTTCGAGGCTCGGGCGGCGGACCTCCAGGTCGGGCAGGTCGTGGCCGTCGGCCTCGGCCCAGGCGATCAGCGGTCCGAGGACGGCGAGCGGACGGGTGGAGCGCAACACCATGTGGTCGGAGCCGCCGGTGCCGTCCGCGTGGGCGGTCACGGCGTCGTGCACGGCGCCGTGCACGACGGCGTCCCGCACGGAGCCCGGCAGCGCGGCCGCGGAGGCCCCCTGCGGCAGGGTGAAGGTGATCTCGGCGGCGGCCCGCTGGCGCCCGCCGAGGGTGCCGGGCGGGCCCGCGGCGACGATCCGGCCCTCGGAGATCACCATGACGTGGTCGGCGAGGTGCTCGGCCTCGTCCATGAAGTGGGTGGTCAGGAAGACCGTCACGCCCAGTGAGCGGAGTCCGGCGATCATGTCCCAGGCGGCGCGCCGGGCGGAGGGGTCGAAGCCGGTGGTGGGCTCGTCCAGGAACAGGAGTTCGGGGTCGCCGATGAGCGAGAGCGCCACGTCCAGGCGGCGTCGCTGGCCGCCGGAGAGGCGGGTCGCGGTGGCGTCGGCCTGGCCGGCGAGGCCGACCAGCTCCATCGTCTCGTCGATGCCGCGCGGTGACGGGTAGTAGCCGGCGTAGAGCCGGAGGCACTCGGCGACGGTGAGGTCCCGCTCGGGGCGCGACTCCTGGAGGACGACGCCGATCCTGGCCCGCCACGGCGGCCCGGCCTGCGCCGGGTCCTCGCCGAGGACGGTCACCTCGCCGGCGGTGCGGCGGCGGTAGCCTTCGAGGATCTCGACGGTCGTGGTCTTCCCGGCGCCGTTCGGGCCGAGGAACGCGAACACCTCGCCGCGTCGGACCTCCAGATCGATGCCGCGCACGGCTTCGAAGGAGTCGTAGCGCATGCGGAGGCCGGAGACGGTGATGACGGGATCGCCGGTGCCGGTCGAAGTACCCATGCTCAACCAAAGCGGTTACGGGCAGGCGGGCACGAACACCCACCTCTTGCCACTCTCAACGTATAGCGCAAGGGGGGCCTTGCGGCAAGGCCCCCCTCCTCCCGCAGACTTACCGCCTCAACGCCGAGAACTGCGGAAACGGGAGATTCACGAAGTGCGTGCGCGTTTGTCCTCCACCGATGCCACCTACCCCCTGTCCAGCGGCGTTTTCGACCTTCCCGAGCGTCTCGCCGCCAAGGCCGACCCGGCCCTGATCGCCCGCGACGAGGCGCACTTCGCCGCCATCGCGGACAGCCTGGAGCAGACGATCGCCGAACTGTCCGAGGGCCTCGAAGAGGTGCGCCGCGCGCCCGGCGGCCTCGGTCGGGGCGCGCTGGACCGGGACACCGAGGTGCACCGGCTCACCGGCCGGCTCCGCGCCCTGCGCCGCTTCGGCGCGGACCTGTGTCTCGGGCACGTCGTCGGCGCCGACGACGGCGAGCCCGTGTACATCGGGCGCCTCGGCCTGACCGACAGCACCGGCCGCCGCCTGCTGCTCGACTGGCGCGCCCCGGCCGCCGAACCGTTCTTCGCCGCCACCCACGCCAACCCGATGGGCCTGGCCAGCCGCCGCCGCTACCGCTGGACGCGCGGGCGGATCGCCGACTACTGGGACGAGGTGTTCACCGCGGACGGCCTCGAAGGGCGCGCCGCGCTCGACGACCAGTCCGCGTTCATCGCGAGCCTCGGCAGCAACCGTTCGGAACGCATGCGCGACGTGCTCGCCACCATCCAGGCCGACCAGGACGCCATCATCCGCGCCGGCTCGCGCGGTGCCCTCGTCGTCGACGGCGGCCCGGGCACCGGCAAGACCGTCGTCGCCCTGCACCGCTCCGCCTACCTGCTGTACTCGGACCCGCGCCTCGGGCACCGGCGCGGCGGCGTGCTGTTCGTCGGCCCGCACCAGCCGTACCTGGCGTACGTCTCCGACGTGCTCCCCAGCCTCGGGGAGGAGGGCGTGCGGACGTGCACCCTGCGCGACCTCGTGCCCGAGGGCGCCGCGGCCGGGACCGAGCCGGACCCGGAGGCCGCCCGCCTCAAGTCCTCCGCGGACCTGGTCAAGGCCGTCGAGAAGGCCGTCGCGATCTACGAGGAGCCGCCCGCCGAGGGCATGACCGTCGAGACCTACTGGGACGACCTCTGGCTGAGCGCCGCGGACTGGGCCGAGGCCTTCGCGGCGCCCGAGCCCGGCACCCCGCACAACGAGGCGCGCGAGCAGATCTGGGAGGAGCTCGTGACGATCCTCCTCGACAAGATGGATGCCACGGAGGACGACGACGAGGGCGACGGCGGCTTCTCCCCGGCGATGTTCCGCCGCTCGCTGCGCCAGAACAAGGACCTGGTCACCACCCTCAACCGGGCGTGGCCCATGCTCGACGCCACCGACCTCGTCGGCGACCTCTGGACGGTCCCCGCCTACCTGCGCCTCTGCGCGCCCTGGCTCGCCCCGGAGGACGTCAGGAAGCTCCAGCGTGCCGACGCCCAGGCCTGGACGGTCTCCGACCTCCCGCTCCTCGACGCCGCCCGCCGGCGCCTCGGCGATCGCGAGGCCGCCGGCCGCCGGCGCCGTCACGAGGCCGCGCTCGCCGCCGAACGCGCGCGCATGGCCGACGTCATCGACCACATCCTCGAAGCCGACGAGGACGGCGAGGGCGCCGTCACCATGCTGCGCGGGCAGGACCTGCGCGACAGCCTCGTCGACGTCGACGCCGCCGGGCCCGTCGCCGACCCGGAGCCCTACGCCGGCCCGTTCGCGCACATCGTCGTCGACGAGGCGCAGGAACTCACCGACGCCGAGTGGCAGATGCTGCTCCTGCGCTGCCCGTCCCGCAGCTTCACCATCGTCGGCGACCGCGCGCAGGCCCGGCACGGTTTCACCGAGCCGTGGCGCGAGCGGCTGGAGCGCGCCGGGCTCGACCGGATCGAGGTGGCCTCGCTCGGCGTCAACTACCGGACGCCGGAGGAGGTCATGGCCGAGGCCGAGCCGGTGATCCGGGCGGTGCTGCCGGACGCCAACGTGCCGACGTCCATCCGCAGCAGCGGGATTCCCGTCACGCACGGGGGAGTCGGGGAGCTGGAGTCCGTCCTGGACGGCTGGCTGGCCGAGCACGCCGAGGGCGTCGCGTGCGTCATCGGGGATCCCTCGTTCGAGGAGCGGCAGCGGGTGCGGTCGTTGACGCCGGAGCTATCGAAGGGGCTGGAGTTCGACCTGGTCGTCCTCGTCGACCCGGAGGCCTTCGGTGAGGGGATCGAGGGTGCCGTCGACCGCTACGTCGCGATGACACGGGCCACGCAGCGGCTGGTGGTGCTCACGAGCCGCCCCTAACCGGCAGAAGCGGCTCCGGCTGCTCCTGCTGAGCATCCGTCAAGTCACCTCTGTCTCCGACAGTCCTATCAACGACTGGACTGATCGTCGGGACGTCTCCCAACCCCCGGCGTGCTCGGTACCGACCGCTGAATACGGTGGAGGGGCTTGGTTGAACGAGAGGACGCGAGGACGTGGATGTGTATGAGGCGGTGGACAGCCGCCGGGCCGTGCGGGCGTTCAGCGATGAGCCCGTGCCCAAGGAGGTACTCGAACGAGTGCTGACCGCAGCGACGCGGGCTCCGTCCAGCGGGAACCTCCAGCCGTGGCATCTGTACGTCGTGACCGGCGAACCCTTGGCGGAACTCAAGCGGACCGCGACAGCCAGGGCACTGGTGGGGGACCCCGGCGACGAGCGTGAGTACCCGATGTACCCGGAGGGGCTGGCCTCGCCGTATCTGGACCGCTTTGCTGCTGCCGCCGCCCAGCGGTACGAAGCGCTGGGGATCGAGCGCGACGACCCGGACCGGCCCAGGAAGATCGCCACCTTGAACTCGGAGGCGTTCGGGGCGCCGGCTGTCCTGTTCTGCTACCTCGACCGGACGATGGGGCCCGGACAGTGGGCTGACGCGGGGATGTACCTGCAGACGGTCATGCTGTTGTTGAGGGCCGAGGGGCTGCACAGCTGCCCCCAAGTGATGTGGACGGTGTACCGGGAGACTGTCGGCCAGGCAGTCGGAGCCGATGACGGACTCGTGCTGTTCTGCGGCGTCTCAGTGGGGTTCGAGAAGGAGGGCGTGCCGCAACTGCGCACCGGGCGGGCGGACATGACGGAAACGGTGAGCTTCATCGGAGTGTGACCGCTGGACGGCCGAGATCGACAGGACAGGCCCTGAGGGTTTGCTGGTGATGTACCTGCTCACCTCCGCCTTGGACTCGGAGGTGGTCGGCTGGTCGCGGTACGACGGCACCGGCCGCACCTCCCCGACCACGGGAGACGGCGCGGAGCCGCCCTACGGCACCGGACTCGATGCGCTCAAGGACGGCTGGCGCCTGATCCAGGCCGCCCAACTCGTCCCGCCCTACCCGGGCCACGAGTACGACGTCTCCTTCCTCAAGCACGAGTTCTTCTTCGAGCGGATCGAGAAGCTCCAAACCGGCCTGTGAACCGCTCCGGGGCCGCTCCGGGTCGGCTCCGGGGAGTCGCGCCCAGCCGGGGTCCTAGCTGCTGAGGTCGGCCGGATCGACCGTGGACCGGGTGTCGTCGTGCGCCGCGACCTCGGTCGGCATCCGCAGCAGTGCGGAGGCCATCGAGGCCGCGGCGTCCGACGGGCTGTCGCCGACGCCGACCATCAGCGCCGTCAGCTGGGCGAGCAGACAGCTCTCGGCGTTCCACGGGGCGAGGAGGTAACCGCCCAGTTCGAGGGTGACCAGGCCGTGCACGGCGGACCACATCTGGTGGGCGACGAGCCCGGGGTCCGTCGCCCGGAACCGGCCCGCCTCGATGCAGCGGGCGGCGCTCTCCACCACGCCCGTCAGCGTGTAGCGGCCGTGCCGGCGGTCCTCCTCGCCGACCGAGAACCCGCCCAGCAGCGCCCCGCCGAACATCACCCCGTACAGGTGCGGGTTGTCGAGCGCGTTGCAGCGGTAGGCGAAGCCGAGGACGGCGAGGTCGGCGACCGGGTCCGCCGTGCGGTGGACCCGGTCGAAGTGCCGCTGCAGCCGGGCGAACCCCTCGTGGACGGTCGCGCGCACCAGGCCGTTCATCCCGCCGAAGTGCGTGTAGAGGGCCATCGTCGAACTCCCCGCCTCGGCGGCGATCCGCCGGGCCGACAGCGCCTTCGGACCCTCCTCGGTGAGGAGCCGGGCGGCGATGTCGAGCAGGGCCGGACGGGCGGCGGGATCGCGGCGGCGGGGGCTCATCGGTGTGTGGTCTCCAGGGATCGTCCTCAGGGGCCTGAGGTGGGGTCCGGGCGGGCGCGGCGGCGCACCCGGGGCCGGCGGATCATCAGCAGGACGGCGGCCGGCAGCAGGACGGCGTCGACGACGAGCAGCGCGGCGTTCCAGACGCCGTCGATGTCGTGCGAGTGGCCGGACGCGGCCCCGGTGTCGCTCTGCGGCCCGGCGGCGGGGGCGCCGACGGAGAAGCCGGTGACGCCCGAGGTCTCCTTGCCCGTAGTGAGGGCGAGCCGGTAGGTGACGACGTAGGCGCCCGGCCGGGAGATCGTGACGGGCGTGACCACGCGCTGCCCGTCCGGCCTCGGCGTGCCGCTGTCGACGGCGGTGCCGTCGGCGGCGGTCACCCGGACGAAGACGGACTTCGTGCGGAGCTCGTCGCTGAACGCCAGCACCACCTCGGCGGGCGGGGCGTCCACGGTGGCGCCGTCGGCGGGCGTCGCCGCGGTGAGCCGGAACGGCTTCGAGGAGCTCAGCCACGCGACGGCCAGGAGCAGCAGCACCAGGACGGCGAGGCCCGCCGCCATCCGCCGCTGGAACGCACGGGTGGCGGGCGGCTTGCGCGGCTTGGCCGTCTTCCGCAGGGGCTGCGCGAGCGTCATGCGCCCGTCGGGGCCAGCGGCCGGTGCTCGACGGCGTGGCAGCTGCACGTCATCTCGTGCGCCTCCTCCGGGCTGGGCCGCAGGTGGAGGTACATCGCCACGACCATCGGGATGAACACGATCGTGTTGTAGAAGAGGTGCAACTCGACTCGGGGGAATACGAGTTGGAGGATGCTCGTCGGTGCGGCGCGGTTGAAGAGGAAGTGGCCGGTCTGGGCCTGGAGGAGCAGCAGCAGGTGCTCGATGTGGTGCCAGAACTGGATGCCCAGGGAGATGTTCCACCATGTGCGCGCCCGTCCGACGAAACCGGGACGCAGGACGAACAGTCCGATCAGCATGACGATCGCGTAGCCGTAGTGCAGCCACTCCGAGGTGATCAGCCACGGGTAGAACTCCCCGAGGACCCCCCGGGCCTTCGGAACGGGCCGGCCGAGGCCCCAGATCTGGTAGGCCTGGACGAGGTGTTCCATCCAGTGGCCGATGACGACGATCAGGAACAGGTTGAGCAGGGCCCGGTGGTGCTGGACCACTTTCGTCCTCATGGGTCCTCCCGGTGGGGCGGATGCGTAGGGGCGGGGTTTCCGTCGTGCGGCGGGGCCTGCGCCACGCCGGTAGACCACCTTGCCAAATGCCTGGATTCGCACCCGTCTTCGAGCTTGCGCACTTGGCGCGCGGGGGCTCCCCGGGGGCGTCCGGCGCACGGCCACCGCTCCGGGGGATTGCGGTACCCGAGCCCGGGCGGACAGCATTCCGTACAGCGGGCACCGCTGCCGGATGCGGGCCCGGAGAAGGGAGAACCGCCATGCGTCGTCGTTTAGTTGGAGCCGTCGTGCTGGCCGCCGCCGGTGCCCTCGCCCTCGCCGTCCCGGCCGAGGCTGCGACCGGCCTCCTGGTGGTGAACGGCATCCCCCACCAGAACCCGCAGCGGGGTTGCTACGCGACCTGGTCGCCGATCTCGATCCAGAACCACACGACGTCCATCGTCCTGGTCCACGCGGCGGCGAACTGTCAGGGCCCGGTGACGGCCGAGGTGGACCCGGGCCAGTCGGCGACGACGTTCGGCGCGAGCTACTTCGTCTTCTGATCAGTCGTCACACATGCTCCACGATGGTGGTCGTGCGGCTGCCGGTGGGCACCGCACGATCGGAGAAGGCGGGGCAACTCGGCAGGGACATACTGAAGTTCGTTGATCGCACGGTCGGTGCGGCGCGGCTCCGGCGGTTCGTCGGATGGCCGGCGCCCCGGTGACGAGACCAGGACGGACGGACACAGGATGGCGGACCCGCAGGACGTGATCGCGGCGCTGGGCGCCGAGGGCGGCGAGATCGACCGACTCGTCGCGGACCTGGACGAGGAGCAGTGGGGGCTGCCGACGCCGGCGCCCGGGTGGACGATCGCCCACCAGGTGGCCCACTTGGCGGCGACCTTCAAGATGGCCGGGACCGCGGCCGCGGCGCCGGACGCGTTCCGGGCCATCGTGTCGCGGATCGGCGGGGACTTCGACGGCGCGGTGCAGACCGCGCTGCTGCCCTACCTGGCGGAGCCGCCGGAGCGGCTGTACGCGCTGTGGCAGGCCGAACGGGCGGCGGCGGAGAAGGCGTTGGCGGAGGTGCCGGCCGGGGAGCTGGTGCCGTGGCTGGTGCGGCCGATCCCGGCCCCGGTGCTGGCGGCGGCCGGGATGATGGAGCTGTTCGGGCACGGGCAGGACATCGCGGACGCGCTCGGCGTCGACCGCCCGCGCACGGACCGGCTCCGGCCGCTGGTCGAATTCGCCGTCCGGGTCTGGGACTTCGGCTACCAGGCGCGGAAGCTGGCGACGCCGGAGAAGGAGTTCCGGTTCGAGATCACGGCGCCCTCCGGCGCGCTCTGGGCGTACGGCCCGGTCGACGCGACGGACCGGGTGAGCGGGCCCGCCGAGGACTTCTGCCTGCTGGTCACCCGCCGCCGCCACCCCGACGACCTGGCGGTGACCGCCACTGGCGCCGACGCGCAGGCGTGGCTGGAGATCGCCCAGGCCTACCGCGGCCCGGCCGGGTCCGGCCGCACCCCCGGGCAGTTCGCCAAGCGGTAGAGCCCCACACCCACGACGAGGAGAACCGATATGCCCGAGCTCACCTCCGACCAGGCCGCCGCCGTCGAGGTCCCGCAGCGCATCGTCGCCGCGTGGGCCGGACACGACCACGACGCCTTCGCCGACCTCTTCACCGAGGACGCCCACCTGATCCTCGCGGGGGACGTCTTCCTGCAGGGCCGCGAGGCCATCCGCACGTTCATGGCCCAGGCCTACGCGGGCCCGTTCAAGGGCACCCGGGTGACCGGCGACCCGCTGGCCGCCAAGTTCCACGGGCCCGACTTCGCCCTCGTCGTCACCCAGGGCGGCGTCCTCGCGCCGGGGGAGACGGAGGTCGCCCGCGAGCGCGCGATCCGTGCGACGTGGATGCTCGCCCGCGAGTCCGGCGGCGAGTGGCGCGTCGCCGGGTACCAGAACACCCCGATCCACGCGGGCTAGCCACACCCGAACCGGACGGTCCGCTGACGGAGAGTCGGCGGACCGTCTCGGTGTTTTTTGCGCGCGGCCGCGGAGCCGCTACTCCACCATCGCGGTGGCGATGCGGCGGACCATCTCCCGGCGCTGCTCGCGGCCGGCCAGGTCGATGACCGTGAGCACCTCGGGGTTGGCCGCCGCCCACAGCATCGCGAGGTGGACGAGCAGGGCGAACAGCACCTGCGGCTCGAAGCGGGTCGAGACCAGGCCCCTGGCCTGGGCGTCGGCGATGGCGGCGCTCCTGGCGCGGACCTCGGCGACCCCGAGGTCGTTGAGCGCGTCCCCGTGTTCGAGGCGCTGCCAGGTGATGATCCGGGGCATGTCCGGGTGCTCCTCGTAGAGGTCGCTCAGCCCGGCCGCGAACCCGGGGAGGTCGTCCACGTCGAGGGGCACGCCCACCACGATCAGTTCGACCAGCTCGCTCCAGACGGCGTCGAACAGCCCGGACTTGTTCCCGAAGTAGTGGTAGATCTGCGCCTTGTTGCTCTGCGCGGCCGCGGCGATGCGGTCGACGCGGGCGCCGTGCAGCCCGTACGCGGCGAACTCGGCCCGGCCGGCCGCGATGAGTCTGCGCTTGGTCGCCTCCGCGTCGCGCTCCATGCACCCTGCTCCTAACTAACCGGTTACTTGACAGGTCCGCCTCGGCACCAATGTAATCAACTAACCGTCCAGTTGAATACGGCTGCGGGCAACGACCACGGGGGGTCAGGGAGGGAACCGGGCGTGGAACCGGGCATGGTGATGGTCGGTCGGGACGGCGAACGGGCCCGGCTGGCCACGTTCGTGCGGGCCGGCGACGGGCGGGCGCTGCTGCTCAGGGGCGAGGCGGGCGTCGGCAAGAGCGCGCTGCTCGACCTGGCGGGGCGGCTCGCCGCCGGGGGCGGACAGCTGGTGGTCCGCGCCACCGGGGTCGAGGCGGAGGCCGAACTGCCGTACGCCGGACTGCACCAGCTGCTCTACCCGCTGCTCCCCGACGCCGGGCGGCCGGCCGGCACACGGCTGGACGCCACCGCGCGGGCGGCGCTCGACGCCGCGTTCGGCGGGATGGACGGCCCGCCGCCCTCGGTCATGGCCCTCGGCATCGCCGTGCTCAACCTGCTGTCGGCGGCGGCCTCGCGCAGACCGGTGCTGCTGGTCCTTGACGACGGCCAGTGGCTGGACGACGCCAGCGCCGACGTGTGCGGGTTCGTCGGCCGCCGGCTGAGCGGCAGCCCCGGCGTGAAGCTCCTGGTGGCCGTCCGCAGCGACACCGCCTCCCGCTTCGACACGGCCGCGCTGCCCGAGGCGCCCGTCGCCGCGCTCGCCGCCGACGACGCCGCGTGCCTGCTGGCCCGTCACCACCCCGAGCTGGACGCGCGGCTGCGCGGCCTCGTGCTGGACCAGGCCCGCGGCAACCCGCTGGCCCTGCTGGAGCTGCCCGCCCACCTGGCCGCCCGCGCGGCGGCCCCCGCCGCCGGCGTGCCGGAGGACCTGCTCGGCCTGCACGCCGTGCCGCTGCCCCGGCGGATCCAGGACGTCTACGCCACCCGCATCGCGCGCCTCGGCGACTCCGTCCGGGCCGAGCTGCTGACGGGCGCCCTCGACGGCGCGACGGCCAGGGCGGGCGACGGCCCGGCCCCGGCCGCGAGCTACCGCATGCGCGGCGTCGACGAGGCGCTCGCGTGCGGCCTGCTGGTCGTCGAACCGGCCACCGGCGAACCCGCCTTCCGGCACCCCCTCGTCCGGTCGAGCATCGTGCAGCTGTCCACCCCCGACCAGCGCCGCGCCGCCCACCGGGTGCTGGCGCACGTCCACCGGGAGAACGTGGAGCGGTGCGCCACGCACCTGGCCGCGGCCACCGTCGACCCCGACGAGGACGTCGCCGCCGCCCTGGAGACCGCGGCCCGCTCGGCGACCCGGCGCGGCGGCGCGCTCATGGCGGTGTCCTGGCTGACCCGCGCCGCCGAGCTGAGCGAGCACGGCGCCGACCGCTCCCGGCGGCTCGGCGACGCGGCGTTCGTCGCCGGGCAGGCCGACCGGCTCAGCCAGGCCCGCAGCCTCGCCCTCGCCGCGTCGACCGGCGGGCCGGACGAGAACCCGGCCGCCGTCCTCGCCAACGCCTACCTGGCGCTCTACCAGGACGGCGACGTGCGCTCCACCCACCGTCAGGTCCTGGCCGCGGTGAAGAAGCTGCGCGACGAGACGCCGGGCCGGCCCGACGACGAGGTGCTCCACCGCCTGGTCAGCCTCCTGCTCGCGGTCAGCCAGTACGCGGGCGGCCACGCCGCCTGGGAGCGCACCCACGAGGTGCTCGCCTCCCTCGGTGACCTCGCCGCCGAGCGCGCCCGGATGTACGGCAGCACCTGGAGCGACGTCGTCCGCCACGGCGCGGGCTGGGCCGGACCGATCGAACGGGCCGCGGCCGGCCTGGCCGACCAGGACCCCTGGGACGTCACGCGGCTGGCCGTGTCGGCCTACCACCTCGACCTCCTGACGCCGCTGCGCCCCCACCTGGAGCGCGTCGTGGACCGCGAACTGGAGACCGGCGCCACGTCCAGCGGCATCGTCATGCTGCACCTGATCATGCTCGACCAGCTGGCGGTCGGTCACTGGGAGGCGGCCGAGCGCACCGGGCGCCGGGCGCTGGCCCTCGCGGTCGAGCGCGGCCACGGACTGTTCGCCCACCAGACGCGCGCCTACCTGGCCCAGCTGGCCGCCGTGCGCGGTCGGGCGGACGAGGCGCGGGACCTGCAGGCCGCCGTCGACGCGTGGGCCCGACCGCGCGGCGTCGGGTTCCTCACCCAGATCGCCGACTCCGTCGGCGCGACCACCGCGCTGAGCGCCGGCGACTTCGAGACCGCGTTCCTCTACGCGATCGGCATCACGGCCCCCGGGGCGTTCCGGCCCTACGCCTACCAGGCGTCGCGGACCCTGCTCGACCTCGTCGAGGCGGCCCTGCACACCGGGCGCGCCGAGCAGGCCCGCGACCACGCCCTCGCCGCGCGGGACGCCGGACTGCCCGGGATCTCGCCGCGCCTGGCGCTGATCACCTACGGCGCCCTGGCAATGACGGCCGACGACGACGGGGAGGCGGTCGCGATGTACGCGCGCGCCGCCGCGCACCCGGCCGCCGACCGGTTCCCGTTCGAGCTGGCCCGGATCCGGCTGGCCCACGGGATCCGGGTGCGCCGCACCCAGGGCGGCGCGGCGGCCCGCGAGTTCCTCGCCCCGGCGGCCGACGCGCTCGACCGGCTCGGCGCCGGCGGCTGGGCCGCGCGGGCGCAGGCCGAACTGCGGGCGGCCGGGGCCGTCCCCCGGACGCCGGCCGTGCCCGCCGCGACGGTGGCGCTCACGTGGCAGGAACGCCGAGTGGCGGACCTGGCCGCCGGGGGCCTGACGAACAAGGAGATCGGCGAGCAGATGCGGCTGTCACCCCGCACCGTCGGCGCGCACCTCTACCGCGCGTTCCCCAAGCTGGGCATCACGACGAGGGCGGCGCTGCGCGACGCGCTGACCAGGCTGGACGGCCGCCTCGCCGCACCGTGACCGCGACGCGCCGACCCGGCTTGGCGGCCGCCTCGCCGGACCGTGACGTCAGCCCGTGCAGGCGGCGACCTCCTCGATGCGGCGGGCCAGGTACTTGCGCTCGGTGTCGGTGGTGGCCAGGTCGAGGGCCAGGCGGTAGGCGTGGGCGGCCTCGTCCCAGCGTTCGAGGCGGCGCAGGAGGTCGGCGCGGACGGCCGGCAGCAGGTGGTAGCCGCTGAGTTCGCGGCCGGCGGCGAGCTCGTCGACCAGGGCCAGGCCGGCCGCCGGGCCCTCGGCCATCGCGACGGCCACCGCGCGGTTGAGCTCGACGACGGGGGACGCGGCGAGGCTCGCTAGGCGGGCGTAGAGGTGGGCGATCGCGGACCAGTCGGTGTCCGCCTCGGAGGGGGCGGTCGCGTGGCAGGCGGCGATGGTGGCCTGGAGCTGGTAGTGGCCGACCTCGCCGAGGTCCAGGGCCGACTCCAGCAGGGCGACGCCCTCGTCGATCTCCGCGCGGTGCCAGCGCGAGCGGTCCTGGTCGGCGAGGGGCACGAGCTCGCCGTCGGGGTTCACCCGGGCGTCCCGGCGGGCGTGGTGGAGCAGCATGAGCGCGCCGAGGCCGAGCACCTCGGGCTGGTCGGGCATCAGGCGGGCGAGGAGGCGGACGAGCCGGATCGCCTCGCCGCACAGGTCCGGTCGGAGCAGGTCGGCGCCGGTGGAGGCGGCGTAGCCCTCGTTGAAGAGCAGGTAGAGCACGGCGAGGACGCCGGGCAGCCGCTGCGGGAGGAGTTCCTTGCCGGGCACCTGGTAGGGGATGCCGGAGTGGCGGATCTTCTCCTTGCCGCGCACGAGGCGCTTGGCCATGGTCTGTTCGGAGACCAGGCAGGCGCGGGCGATCTCCGCGGTGGTGAGGCCGGCGAGGGTGCGCAGGGTGAGGGCGACGCGGGAGACGAGCGGCAGCGCCGGGTGGCAGCAGGTGAACATGAGCCGCAGGCGGTCGTCGGTGATGTCGTTGGGCTCGGCGGGGGCGCGTTCCTCGTCGTGGCGCAGGTCGACGGCGATCTGCTGGAGCTTGACGGCCTCGACCTTGCGGCGGCGCAGCCGGTCGATGGCGCGGTTGCGCGCGGTGGTGACGATCCAGGCGCCGGGGCGGGCGGGCACGCCGTCCTGCGGCCAGCGGGCGAGCGCCTGGGCGAAGGCCTCCTGGGCGCACTCCTCGGCGAGGTCCCAGTCGCCGGTGGTGCGGATCAGCGTCGCGACCACCCGGGCCCATTCGGCCCGGAAGGTGGTCGCGACGGCGGACTCGACGTTCACGCTCAGCCGCGGAAGGGGCGGATCTCGATCACGCCGTACTCGGCCACGGGATGGCGGGCGGCGATCTTGACGGCCTCTTCGAGGTCGGCGCAGTCGATGATGTCGTAGCCCGCGATGACCTCCTTGGTCTCCGCGAACGGGCCGTCGCCGAGCACGACCTCGCCGCCGCGCAGGCGGACGGTGGTGGCGGCGTGGTAGGGGCTCAGCTCGTCGCCGTGCAGGCGGATGCCGGCGGCGTCGAGGTCGTCGGCCCAGGGCATCGGCTCGTCGGGCTCGACCGGCTTCTGCGGCTCGCCCTCGTAGGCGGCCTTGTCGACGCAGACGAAGAGCATGAACTTCATAACCCCAACTCTCAGTTGACGGACGCGCGGCAACCGAATTCTAGGGCGGGACCGGCACCGGCCGCCCGGTGATCGCACCGGGCGGCCGGAACGGACCGTCCGTCACCGCACTCCCACGACGAACAGGGGGAGCGGTTCTGGACAATCACGTGGCTGGACAGTGCGGGACACTTCTCAGCTCAGGCCCTTGGCGGCGAGCTCGCGCACCACCGTCCAGGCCGCGGCGCCGAAGTCGCCGACCGCGGTGCGGTTGACGTTCTTGATCGTGTCGCAGGCCTGGTGGAAGCACGGGTCGTTCTCCTGGCCCGCGGTGCCGCCGTACTTCTTGGCCTGGTCCGGGGTCTTGACCTCGGCCGCGCCGCCGAACAGGCCGCTGGTCGGGACGCCCGCGTTCATCAGCGGCCCGTAGTCGGAGTCGCCGTCGAACGTGGTGGGCGGGTGCGGATCGGTGGCCAGGCCGCGCGCGGCGAACGCGTCGGTGAACAGCTTCGTGATCTTGTCCGACCCGGCGGGTCCGCTGCCGTCGAAGACGTAGCGGGTGTAGTTCGGCGAGCCGATCGAGTCCAGGTGAACGGCGGCGAAGATCTTGGCCACCTCGGCCGGGCCGATCGTGTCGACGTAGTGGAGCGAGCCCTGGAGCCCGACTGCGCCGGTGGCGTCGCGGAAGGCGCGGGTCTCCTCGGCGCCGAAGAACGCGAAGCGGACCTTGTAGTGCGGCGGCACGTGCAGGCGCGCGAGCTGCCGCGCGATCTCCAGGGCCGTCGCCACGCCGGTGCCGTTCTCGTTGATCCCGGGGCCGCTGGGCAGGGCGTCGAGCTCGGCGTGCACGAGCACGACGTGGTTCGGGTCGCCGCCGCGCGTCTCCGCGATGATGTTGCGGGTCTCCGCGTTGGGGTTCTGCTCGGTGTTCGTCACGAGGTGGACGGTCGCACCGGTGCTCGACGTGGCCGCCTGGTAGAGGGCGAGGCCGCTGGCATAGTCGAGGCCGACCACCGGGATGCCGGTGGGCCCGCCGATCGTGCCGGTCAGCGCTCCGTCACGGCCCGGCTGGCCCTCGTTGAACATCATCACGGCCTTGTAGCCGGCCGCCTGTGCGTTGGCCGTCTTCGGCGCGAAGCCGCAGCCGCCGCGCTGGATCAGCGCGATCCGGACGGCCCCGGCCGGCACCGGGGGGAAGTCCCCGGGGGCGCAGCCGGAGGCCGAACTCGGCTGGGGCGTCGGCGGGACGACCACGTTGGTCGTCGGTACCACGGTGCCCGTCACGTCCGCGCTGCCCGAGTAGACGAACGTGTCGGCCTTGATGGTGACGGCGTTGGGAGAGACCTCGGTCAGCGCGGCGGGGCTCAGTTCCCGGTAGTACGGGATGGTGAACTGCTGCTCCTGGACGTCGTAGCCGGAGTGGCGCAGGGTGCGCTCCACGTAGTCGGCGGCGGCGTCGTACCCGTCGGTGCCGGAGGCGCGCAGGCCGTCGTTGTGGTCGGCGATGCGCTGGAGGGCGCGGACGTGGGTCATGATGCCGTTGGTCGTGACGCCCCTGGTGAGGGCGAGGTCGGGAGAGTCGCCGTCGTCGGCGCTCGCGGGCGTGGCCGCGCCCGCGAGGGCTATCGCCGTCAAGAGGGTGGTGAACAGGGCGGTCCATCTTCGCAAGGGGTTCCTCCTGGGAACGGGTGTGTGGGAGAGGTCGCCAGGCGCGCCGGCTCGTTCGCGATCGGCTACTTGTAGGCGAGCGCCTGGAGTTCGAATAGTTCCGCGTACAGGCCGTCGGCCTTCATGAGGGTGGCGTGGTCGCCGGTCTCGACGACGCGGCCGTCGCGGACGACGACGATCAGGTCCGCCATGCGCACGGTGGAGAACCGGTGCGAGACGAGGAGCGTGATCGCGCCGGTGGACGCGCCGAGGGTGCGGGCCTGGGTCGCGTAGCGCTCGAAGAGGTGGTGCTCGGCCTCGGGGTCGAGCGCGGAGGTGGGTTCGTCGAGGACGAGGAGCAGCGGGGCCTCGCGCATCAGGGCCCGGCCGAGGGCGAGCTTCTGCCACTGGCCGCCGGAGAGTTCGGCGCCCTCGGTCCAGCTGGTGCCGAGCTGGGTGTCGAGGCCGTCGGACAGCTGGCCGACGACGTCGGTGGCGTGGGCCTTTTCGAGGGCCTCGCGGACGGCCGCGTCGTCGTCGAGCCGGGGCAGGTCACCGACTCCGACGGTGTGGCGGGCGGGCAGCTCGAAGCGGACGAAGTCCTGGAAGCCGGCGGCGATCCGCTCGCGCCACTCCTCGGTGGGCAGGTCGCGCAGGTCGGTGCCGTCGAGCAGGATGCGGCCGCGGGTGGGGCGGTAGAGGCCGCACAGGAGTTTGACGAGGGTGCTCTTGCCGGCGCCGTTCTCGCCGATGACGGCGACGGTGGAGCCCGCCGGCAGGGCGAGTGAGACGCCGGACAGGGCCGGGGCGTCGGTGCCGGGGTAGGCGAAGTCGACGTCGTCCAGCCGGATGCCGCGGGTGAAGCGCTCCGGGGGTGCCTGCCGTGCGGCGGGGGCGTCGGCCCGGGTGACGACGTCGCGCATGGTGTCCATGCGGCGCAGGGTGCCGGTCATCCGCTGGAGGTCGCCGAGGAGGTTGACGGCCGAAGCGACCTGCCGGTTGACCTGGGTGGCGAGCGAGATGACGAGGACCACGTCGCCGACGCCGTGGCGACCGGAGATCGCCTCGCGGATCACCAGGATCATGGCGCCCATGTAGGCGAGGCCGAAGACGGTCTGCCCGCCGGCGCGGACGGCGGCGGCGCGGGTGTTGGCGCGCCACAGGCCGCGGCTGGTGGTGTCCCACAGTTCGGCGTGGCGGCGGCGCAGTTCGTCGCTCATCCGGAAGACCCGCAGCTCGCCGGCGAAGCGGGCGTTGGCGGAGAGCCGGAAGAGGTTGAGCGCGATGCGGGTGGGCTCGGCGGTGGCGGTCCTGGCGCGGTCGGTGACGGCCTCGGCCTTGCGGCCGGCGATCAGCGGCGGGACGGCGGCCAGCGGCAGCAGCAGGAGCAGCGGGTTGAGCCGGGCGAGCAGGACGGCGGTGAAGACCACGGCGAGGATCAGCCCGAACAGGCTGAACAGGGCCTGGAAGGCGTTCGGGAAGCGCCGGCTCTCGGGCTGGAGGACGGTCACGAGGTCGGCGTAGTCGGAGCGCTCGTGGTGCTCGATGCCCTCGGAGCCGTTGGAGAGGGTGATCAGGTCCTCGACGAAGTGCTGTTCGGCGAGTTCGGCGAGTTCGAAGTAGGCGACGTGGGCGAAGTTGCCGAAGGACAGCGTGACGACGGCGAGGATCGCGACGACGATCCCGTACCCGCCCGCGGTGCCGCCGTGGCCCTGGACGACGGCGTCGGTCATGAGGCCGAGGAAGGCGGCGAGCAGGGGGGCGGCGACGGCGCCGGCCATCATCAGCACGGTCGCGGTGACGGTCTTGCGCCAGTCGACCTTCCAGGCGATCGAGAGCAGCCGCCAGGTGCCGGACAGGGTCTCCTTCATCGTGCGCTCCCGGCTGCTTCGGTGCTCTCGGTGCTCTCGTCGTCGGAGGTGACTTCCCCGGAGGTGTCCGCGTCGGAGGTGTCCGCGTCCGTGAAGCGGTCGGCCTGGAGGCGGAAGAGCCGGGCGTAGCGGCCCTCGGCGGCGAGGAGTTCGTCGTGGCTTCCCTGCTCGGCGACCCGGCCGCCCTCCAGTACGACGATGTGGTCGGCCTGGCGGACGGTGGAGAAGCGGTGCGAGATCAGCAGCGTGGTGGCCCCGCGGGAGAGTTCGGTGAACTCCCGGAAGAACCCGGCCTCGGCGCGGACGTCCAGGCTCGCGGTGGGCTCGTCGAGGACCAGGACCGGCGAGCCGTGCCGCAGCGCGAACAGGGCGCGGGCGAGGGCGACGCGCTGCCACTGCCCGCCGGAGAGGTCGCCGCCGCCGTCGAGGTGGCGGGCGAGCGGGGTGTCGAGGCCGCGCGGCAGTCCGTCGAGGGCCTCGCGCAGGCCGACGGCGTCGACGACGGCCTCCACACCGGCGCGGTCGTCGCGGTGCGCGACGGACCCGAAGGCGACGTTGTCGGCGGCGGAGACCTCGTAGCGGGCGAAGTCCTGGAAGATGACGCCGAGTTTGGCCCGCCAGGCCTCGACGGGGTGGCTGCGGATGTCGACGCCGTCCAGCTTGATGGTCCCGGACGTGGGCTCGTAGAGGCGGGCGAGGAGCTTGACGAGCGTCGTCTTGCCGGCGCCGTTGAGGCCGACGAGCGCGGTGCACCGCCCGACGGTGAGCGTGAGGTCCAGGCCGTCGAGGATCACCCGGTCCTCGCCGGGGTAGTGGAAGGAGACGTCCTCGAAGGTGATGGTGTGCGCGGGCTCCGGCACCTCGACGGCCGCGGCCCGGGCGGGTTCCTCCGCCGCGAGGCGGCCCAGGAAGCTCTTGGTGGCGCCGTAGGCGTGCATGCCGACGGCCGTCGGCAGGTCGGACTCGCGGTAGAACTCGCCGAGGGTGAGCGCGCTGAGCGCCGCCGTGACGACCAGGGCGAAGTCGGTGAGGGTGAGGTCGGCGCCGGGACCGGCCGCGCCGCGCCCCACGAGGTCCATCACGGTCGCGGTCACCGCCATGCCCCAGGCGGTGAACCAGACGAACGGCCACAGGTAGATGCGGCGCCGGGCCGCCCACAGCGGCACCAGCCACTCCCGGTAGGAGGAGCCCCAGAAGCCGCGCAGCCAGCCGTTCAGGCCGAAGACGCGGATCTCCTTGGCGGCGCCCGAGGCGATCGCGAGCTCGCGCAGGTAGTCGTTCTTCAGCTCGGCGCCGTCGAGTTCGAAGCGGACGTCGGCGTACTTGCGCAGCCCGCCGCGCAGCCCGTAGCGGAACAGCAGCACGGCGACCACCAGCCCGGCCGCGGCGAGCCAGGAGAAGACGGCGCCCACCACCCCGGCGTAGCCCGCGAGTTGGGTGTAGCGGCCGATCAGCGCGAGCTGGCCGGCGCAGGCCTGGCCCGGGCTCTGCACCCAGGTCTCCAGCTCGCGGGCGGCGGTGCGCAGGTCCTCCACGACCTGCGGGTCCTCCAGCGGGCCCACGCTCGTCGTGCCGGTGGCGGCGGCGATCACGTCGTCGATCACCTCGCCGTCGATCCGCCGGGCCACCAGCTCGCCGACCGACTCACGGACGGGTGCGACGACCTGCTGCCCGATGAAGGCCGCCGCGGCCACGAAGAACGCGCCGAGCAGCGAGTCCCACGCGGGGGAGTCCAGGCCGCCGGCCATCGCCGCCGGCACCTTGCCGAGCAGCACCGCCGTCGCGACCACGAACACCACCGGCAGAGCGCCCAGCAGCACGTTGACGAGCACGTCGAGGGCGATCAGCCCGGCGCCCGCACGGCGGGTGAGCGCCGAGATCTCCAGCCGCTCGCGCACCAGGCGGGCCGCCGTGCTCTCCGCGCCCCCGGTCTGCGGGGCGCTCACCGCGCACGCTCCCCGGCGCCGCGTTCCAGAACCTTCGCCATCGCTCCTCCGTGTCTCCGGTGGGGTGTCTCGGCTGCCACCCCCTTGGCCGTTGCTGCCACTGCGACGAACCGGGCCCCGCCGGATGGACGGACCGCGTCCGTCCGGCGGGCCGCCCGTCCCGTCAGATGCGGAGCACGACCTTCCCGACGTACGCGCCGTGCATCAGGTTGACGGCGGCGCTCACGCCGTTCTCCAGGCCGTCGACGACCGTCTCGGCGACGACGATCTCCCCCGAGCGCACCCACTTCGGGAACCGCTCGTCGAAGACCGGGAACAGCTCGGGGTGGTCGAAGGTGTAGTAGCCGAGGAGTTCGAGCCGCTTGCCGATCACGGCCATCATGTTGCGCGGGCCCTCCGCGGATCCGGTGCGGATCTCCTCGTTGCGCCCGCCCATGACGATCCGCCCGCGCGGGCGCATCGCGTCGATCGCCGCCTCCAGGTGGGCGCCGCCGACGTTGTCGTAGTACACGTCCAGCTCCGGCAGCCGCGGCCGCACGCCCTCGTGGTAGTCGAAGGCGTCGTCGAAGCCGAGGCTCTCCCTGAGGTAGCGGACCTTCTCCGGCGTGCCCGCCGAGCCGATCACCCGGGTCGCCCCCCGCAGCCGGGCCAGCTGGCCCGCCATGCTGCCCACCCCACCGGCCGCGCTGGACACGAAGAACGTGTCGCCCGGCCGGATCTGCGCCACCTCGGTGCCGACGTAGGCCGTCAGCCCGAAGCACAGGTGGTGGGTGAGAGAGGGGTAGGCGTCCGGGTCGACCCGGCGGAACTCGCCGGCCTCCGCGACCGCGTAGTCGCGGAAGCCGAACCGGTGCCAGACGATGTCCCCGGGGCTCAGCCGTTCGTCGGCGGTGTCGACCACCTCGCCGATCGCGTCGCACCACATCGGCGCCCCGACCGCGAAGTCGGGGATGTCGAGCGTGCTCAGGTCGTTCATCCGCAGGACCAGCCCGGGATCGATCGACATGAACAGGTTGCGGACGACGACCTGGCCGGGGCCCGGTTCCGGGACCGGGACCTCGACCACCCTGGTGTCCCCGGCCCGCGGGAAGCGGCCCGCGGGCCTGGACACCAGGTGCACCTCACGACCGAGCCTCACGAGAACCTCCCCCTGTACGGCGGGCGACCCGCCCGCGGTCTCACGCTCTGCCCGGCCCGTAGGCGGAGTCGGCGGCGGCGGTCAGGCCGGCCGCGGCCGTCCGCGCGTCGATCCCCTCCTTGATCCCGGCGACGATCGCCTGGGCCTCCGCGGCCGTCGGCGCCGCCGCGATGACCGCGACGATCGGGTCCGGCCAGGGCAGCGCCCGCACGCTCGTCGGGTACGCCCGCACCCCGTCCGCCCAGAGCTTCTCGAACACCGGCCGGATGTGGTCCTCGTACGTTGTGCCCTCGGCGACCTGCAGCATGAAGTGCGCGGAGAGCGTCAGCTCCTTCTCCGCGCCCCACAGCCGCAGCAGGCCGCCCGCGTGCAGCGAGCCGCTGCGCCGGGCGTTGATCTCGGTGATGTACAGCCGGTCGTCGTCCCCGGCCACGCAATCGATGCACATCCAGCCGCGGTAGCCCAGCTTGTGCGCGGCCGCGCCGACCTCGTGCGCGGCCTGGGTGAGCCGCTCGCCCCACTCCGGCGGCAGCGCGCCGACGCCGACGTCCACGCTGCGGAAGGAGTAGCCGTGCTCGACGGTCAGCGCGCACCACACGACGTCCTCGACGCCGTCCTCGCCGATCAGGATGTCCGCGGCCGGGCAGCCGACGCCCTCGGCGTGCTCCTGGAAGCGCTGGATCAGGATCGGGAAGGCGAAGAACGAGTCCCGGCCCGCGTTGTCCAGGAACTCCTCGACGGCGCCCGGCTCGTCGCGGACGACGCCCGAGCCGTCGCCGGCCACGCCGAAGAGCGTCCGGGCGATCACCTTGCCGTACCGGGCCGTCATCGCCTTGAGGCCGCCGCGCAGCTCGACCCAGTTGCCCGCGACCATGCCCGGGGCGACGTTGATGCCCGGCAGCTCGCGGGCCAGGTCCAGCGGGCTGATCTTGGAGTCCAGGTAGAGGCTCGCCCAGTAGGAGTCCTCGCCGACGTGGTCCAGCTCCACCGCCTTGCCCCAGCCGCGCACCAGCGCCGCCAGCAGGTACGTCTCGTCGGTCGGGCCGACGATCTGGAGCTTCACCGCGTCGTACGGCTCCAGCAGCCCGCGCAGCCGCGCCTGCGCGTCGCCGTCCTTGAGGAAGTCCTCCACCAGCAGCCCGGTGCGCCGGGCCGGCGACACCACCGGCGCCGGGTCCAGGCCCAGCGTCCGGTGGATGTCGTCGAACCACTGCCGGTTCCAGCCGAGCGGGAGCACCAGGACCCGGGGGTTGGGGCTCCAGAAGACCGAGTGCTCGCACTCGTAGGTGCCGCTGAAGCGCACCACCCGCTCGCGCTCCTCACCGGTGAGGTTCAGGGCGGGGTTGCGCAGGTGGTACTCGGCACTGTTGGGGACGATGAGCTCGACGACTTTCGACATCTACTGGGTCCTCTCCGGTGATCTGAGAAGTCGGCTGCTGGACTGCGGCGTTGGGGTGCGGCGTTGAGGCGCTACGCCGCCGGGGACAGCTCCTGGGCGATCTCCCAGACGTTCCCGGCCGGGTCGGCGAAGGTCGCCGTCCGCCGGCCCCACGGCTGGTCCACCGGCCCGTTGAGGAGGTCCACGCCGTGCTCGGCCAGCTCGGCGCAGACGGCCTCGGCGTCGGCGACGTTGATCGTGAGCAGCGCGCGGGCGCCGGTCTCCGGGCCGCCGACCGGGGCCGGCGCGACCAGGCCGTGCGCCTCGCCGACCTCCAGCAGGTTGATCATCAGGTTGCGCATCTTCAGGGCGGCGGACTCGCCGTCCTCGTAGACCACCTCCAGGCCGAAGACGTCGAGGTAGAACTTCTTCGTGGCGGCGAGGTCCTCCACGAAGAGGGTGATGACCTCGATCTCGTTCAGGGCCTTGATCATGTGGTGCTCCTCGGGTCTCTTGTGCGTGGTACGGGTGCCCGTCCGGGCGGGCCACCCCCTCGACGAACGGGGGCGGCCCGGATGGACACCCCGGCCGGCTACAGATCGCGCGCGGCTGCGTCGACGGCGAGGATGCGGAACTCCGAGGTGTACCGCGCCCCCTCCGCGTCCCGGAGCCACAGCCCGTCCGCGTCCGGCAGCATCTCGGTGAGCGTGACGGAGCCGTTCTCCTCCTCCACCGAGCGGCGCACCGCCTTGGCCAGGATGTTGACCAGCACCAGGCTGGTGAAGTCGACGAACGCGGGCTTGTCCTCCACCGGGACCTTGTAGAACGCCCGCTCGGGCAGGCCCTGTTCGAGCCGCCAGCGGCGGGCGGCCCGGAAGCGCTCGGGCTCGGACTTCACCGCGGCCCAGGCGAGCTCGCCCGCCGGGAAGCTCCACGACTCCCGGGCCACCACCATGCGGTCGACGGTGATGCGCGGGTTGTGGCGCGCCTTGGCGACCGGCTTGAACGCGTTGATCGCCGCCGCCGCGAGCGGCTCGCCCACCACGTGCGCCAGCGGCGCCGCGAACGACCCGGCGCGCGAGCGGACGATGAGCCGCTCGCCCTCCCGGCGCACGAACAGCGCGGCGGCCGGCATGATCGGGCCCGGCGGGGTCACGGCCTCGGGGTGCATCGTCCAGTACGTGTACTCGGGCGACAGCAGCGCCGACGGCGGCGACACCCGCGAACTCACGCCCGGCACGTCCCGGTTCATGATCCCGTAGATCCGGCTCCCGCGCATGTCCGCCTCGGCCGCCGCCAGCATCGACGGCGGGTCGTCGTGCTGCTCGACGAAGACCCGGCTCTCCATCGTGTTGAACGACAGGTGCAGTTCGCCGAGCACGAGCAGGAACTCCCCGCGCCCGACCGCCTCCTCGTCCGCCGCGGCCAGCATGAAGTCCGGCGAGTGGTGCACCGCCGTCGGCCACGGCAGCGGGCGCGCGGGGAACAGCTCGGCCACCCGCCCGGCGATGTCCTCGCTGCGCAGCTCGACGCGCTTCGCGTCCGGGGGCAGCCGCAGCACGTCCGCCCAGCGGCGCTGGAACTCGTCGACCGCGCGGCGGGCCGGCTTCGACAGGCCGCGGATGTTGAAGTACAGCTGCGGCGTCGCCAGGCTCAGGATCGCCGCCAGCGGCACCTCCGGGTCGCCGTGCTGCGCGACCCGGCGCTCGTAGATGTCGGTCAGGTAGCGGTCGAACTCCTGGCCCACCTCCGCGACCAGCCACCGCCCACTGTCCAGCAGCAGCGCGAGCGGCCCGGCCAGGGCGTCGCGCAGGACCGGGCCGAGGTCGACCCGGACGTCGCGGACGGTGTCCTCGTAGACGAGCGTCCGCCCGGCGTACGTCTGGCCCGCGCGGCGCTCGCCGGCGACGCCCGTGATCTCCTCGAAGCACGCGCCGAGGGCGGCCATCGCGGCCTCCAGCGCGGCGTCGTCGCCCGCCGCGGCCGAGACCGCGTCCCGGGCGGCGGTGAACCGGGCCGTGACGCTCAGCGCGTACGCCCTGGCCTCCGGGTCGGCGATCCGCTCCAGACGGGCGACGAGCGAGCGCTCGGGGTGGGCCTCGATCGCGCCGACGACGTCGTGGCGGAGCAACTGGCGGGCGACGAGGTCCTCGACGGTGGCCAGGAGGGCGGCCGGATCGCCCAGTTCGGGGAACTCGGACCACGCCAGCTCGTCCGCGAGCTCGGGGAGCGAGCGGACCCCGTCGACGAGTGCGAGCAACTCCGCCTCGGCCTCCGTGAGGTGCACGGGCGGACGGCCGGGCGCGAGGAGCGTGGCGCCCGCGAGGTGGTGCGCGGCGAACCGGCGCGGCGCCAGCCACGGGCGGACGCGCGGGTCGTCCGAGAGGGCCCGGGCGACGGCGTCCACCGCCCAGATCTCGAAGTAGACCGTGCGCCGGGACAGGAAGTCCGGGCCGACGCGCGACGCGAGCGGCGCGCCGCCGTCCGTCCACCGGGCCCAGCCGACCGGGCCGACGAAGCCGATGGTGTCGTTCTTCAGCGCGTACCGCTGGAGGTAACCCGCCACCGCCAGCTCGTGGTTGCGCCCCCGGACGTTGCGCGGCTCGCCGGCCGCGAGCTTGTCCAGGCACAGCTTCAGCAGCTTCGGGTTCTGCCAGGCGACGGCCTCCCGGAAGCGCGGCGTCGTCGACGCCCCGCGCACGGCGGCGGACAGGCGCTCGGAGGCCCGCGCGTACTCGGCGCGGTAGGCGTCCGCGTCGTCGGCGTCCGCCGCGGCCGCGAGCGCCGGGTCCGTGAGCGGCCGCACGGTGTCGGCGGGGAAGCCGGTGCTGCGCAGGACGACGTCGCGCCACACGGACCAGCCGGTGGCTCTCAGCGGGACGAGGTGGTGCCCGTCGGACCCGGTCATACTGCCTTCTTCCGTTCGATCTGGGCCGCGAGGGCGTCCAGGGTGGGGTAGTCGAAGAGGGCGGCGATGCCGAGGTCCACGCCGAACTCGTCGTGGATGTGGGAGACCAGCTCGACCGCGGTGAGGGAGTTGCCGCCGATGTCGAAGAAGTCCGCGCCGTCGGCGATCTCGGGCCAGCCCAGCAGGCCCGTCCACAGCTCGCGCAGGCGGGCGGTGGTGGCGTCCCGTTCGGTCGGGAGGGCCACGGGGGGAGCGGGGGCCGGCTCGGCTTTCCGGCCCTCTTGGCAATCCTCGTCCGAGATTTGATGGATCGTCACATGGGTCGGCGTGTGCGCCTGCAACAGCTCCAGGAGGAGCGTCGCGTCGGTGGGCCGGGGCGTGGAGACGACGAGCGTGCGGGCCGCGGGCGGGGCGCTGGTGGCCGCGAGGGCGGTGAGGACGGCGTCGGCGGCGTCGGGGCGGCTCCGCGTGACGGTCGCGAACAGGTCGAGCGCCGGGCGGCCGGCGAAGGCTCGGGCGAGGGTCGCGAGGCCGAACGCCCGGGGCCCGAAGGCGTCCGCCTCGGCCGCGTCGGGGGCCGGGCCGGCCAGGTGGAGGACGCCGTGGACGGGGCCGTGGCGGCCGGTGACGTCGTCGAGGAGGGCGGTGAGCGCCGCGTGGTCGGTGACGTCGCACGCGGCCGACTCGACGGTCGCGCCCAGGGACGCCAGCTCGGCGAGCAGCTCGGGCCGTTCGGCCGCCTTCAGGCCGACGAGGACGAGCGTCGGGTGCAGTCCGGTCGCGGCCAGCCCGCGGGCCACCCGGACGCCGAGGCGGCCGGTGCCGCCGGTGATCAGGTAGGTGCCGGCGGGCCGGAGGGCGGGGCCCTCGGCCGGGGCGACGGCGAGCGGGTGCTCGGTGGGGACCCAGCGGCGGGTGCCGCGGAGTGCTACCACGTCGTCGCCGCCCGTGCGGAGTTCGGCGGCGAGCTCGCGGTCGGGCACGGACCCGCCGAGGTCGATCAGGCGGACCCCGGCCTCCCCGGCGAGCGCGGTGAGCGCGGCGTGGCCCGGGCGCAGCCGGTCGTGGCCGCTGACGTCCACGGCGTGTTCGGTGAAGACGACGAGTTCGGGTGCCCCGCTCTCGGCGGCCTGGCGCAGCAGTTCGGTGGCGGCGGTGTGGCCGGCCGCCAACTGCTCGGCCAGGTCGCGGCCTTCGGGGCGGCCGAGGCTCCCGGCGTGGACCAGCAGGCCGGGTGTCACGCCGCGCTCGCGCAGGGTGCGGAAGGCGCGGGCGAGGTCCTGGGGTTCGCCCTCGCGGGCGACGAAGCCGACCTCGCGGTCCTCGTAATCGGCACCCGGCGTGAGCGGGACGACCCGTAGCCCGGCCTCGCGCAGCGCGGCGGTGATCCGGCGGGCCGCCGTTTCGTCAGTGGGGAGGGCGACGACGGCGGTGCGGGCGACCGGCTCGGGGCGGTGTGCCGGGCGGGGGAGTTCGCGCCAACTGGGCAGCGTGAAGGGGGAGTCGGCCGGAGTCTGCTGGGCTTCCTCCTCGGCCGCCACGTCGACCCAGTACCGCTGCCGTTCGTACGGGTAGCCGGGTACGGGCACGCGGCCCGCGTCCGACAGGTCCTCGACTGCCGTCCAGTCGATCGCGTGCCCCTCCGTCCACACGGCGGCGACCGCGGTGAGCGCCGACTGCACGTCGGCGAGCGGCTCGGTCCTGCGCTGGGCCAGGGTCGGCAGCACCCGGTGGCGTGCGGCGTCCACGGCGGGGTGCTGGCGCAGGGCCGAGGTGAGCGTGCGGCCGGGGCCGCACTCGATCAGCAGCTGCCGCCCGTCGGTGCCGACGAGCGCCGCCACCGCGTCCGCGAACCGCACCGGCCGCACCAACTGCCCGGCCCAGAAGGCCGGATCGGTGGCCTCGGCGTCGCTCACGAGCCCGCCGGTCGCCGAGGAGTACAGGTCGAGGGCGGGGGCGGAGAACCGCAGCCCCCGCAGGGACTCCTCGAAGGCCTCCGCCGCCGGGGCCGCGAGGGGCACGTGGGAGGCGCGGCTGAACGGGACCGGGCGGACGTTCATCCCGGCCTCCCGCAGCTCGGCGCCCGCCCGCGCCACGGCGTCCACCGGACCGGCGACCACCACCATGCGCGGGCCGTTGACGACTGCCACGTGCACGTCGTCCGGCAGCAGCGGAGCGACGTCGGCCTCCGCCGCCGCGACGGCGAGCATGGCGCCGGGCGGTGTGGCGGCGAGCGCCCGCGAGCGGGCGACGACGGCCCGCACGGCGTCCTCGGGGGTCAGCACCCCGGCGGCCGCGGCCGCCGCGAGTTCGCCGAGGCTGTGGCCCAGGACGGCGCCCGGCCGCACGCCCCACGCGTGCCAGGCCTGCGCCAGCGCGTGCTCGACGGCGAACAGCAGCGGCTGGGCGACGTCAGGGTCGGCGATCCGCCTGGCGTCGGCGTCCCGCCACAGGCCGCGCAGCGGCACGCCCTCGGCCTCGAAGAGGTCGAGGGAGGCGTCGAAGGCGCGGGCGTAGGCGGGGGAGCGGTCGTGGAGGTCGAGGGCCATGCCCGGGTGCTGGCTGCCCATGCCGGGGAAGAGCAGTGCGATGCGGCTGCCCGAGGGGTCGGTGGCGGGGCCGCTCGCCGCTGCCAGCAGGCCGGCCGCCTCGCGGGCGCCCGTGGCGACCACGGCGCCGCGGTACGGGTGCGTCGTGCGGCCCTGCTGGAGGGTCGCGACGCTCGCGGCGAAGTCCGGTGCGGCGGAGGTGAAATGACCGGCGAGCCGGGTCCGGTAGCGCTCCGCCGCCTCGGGCGTGCGCGCCGACCAGACGACGATCCGCGGGCGTTCCGTCGTGGCCGCGGGTGCCGGACGCGCCGGCGCCTCCTCCAGCACGACGTGCGCGTTGGTGCCGCCCACGCCGTACGTGTTGACGGCCGCCACCCGGGGCCGCTCGGCCCGGCGCTCCCACGGCACCGCGGCGGTCGGCAGCTCGAACGGCGAGTCGTCGATGCCGAGTTCGGGGTTCGCGGTGCGGAAGCCGAGGGTGCGCGGCACGCTCCCGTGCTCCAGCGTCAGCACGACCTTGATCAGCGAGGCGATCCCCGATGCGTGGCCGAGGTGCCCGATGTTGCCCTTGACGGAGGTGAGGACCGTGGCGCCGCTGCCCGTGGCGCCGAGGTACCGGTAGGCCGAGGTGAGCGCGGCCACTTCGATCGGGTCGCCGAGGACGGTGCCCGAGGCGTGCGCCTCCACCAGGCCGACGTCGCCGGGCTCGACTTCCGCCGTCAGCATCGCCTCGGCGATCGCGGCCGACTGGCCGGAGACGCTCGGCGCGGCGAACCCGGCCTTGGCGGAGCCGTCGTTGTTGACGGCCGAGCCGCGGATCACGGCGCGGATGTGGTCCCGGTCGGCGATCGCGTCGGAGAGCCGCTTGAGCGCCACCACGCCGGCGCCCGAGCCGAACACCGTCCCGGTCGCGTGGGCGTCGAAGGGCCGGCAGTGCCCGTCGCGGCTGATCTTGCCGCCGGGCTCCCACCAGTAGCCGTGCTCCAGCGGCAGTTCGACCTCCGCCCCGCCGACGAGGGCGAGCTCGCACTCGCCCGCGCGCAGCGACGCGGCGGCCAGGTGCAGGGCCACCAGCGGGCTCGCGCAAGCCGTCGCGATGCCGAGGCTCGGGCCGTTGAGGCCGAGCTTGTAGGAGACCAGCGGGGCGAGGGAGTCCGTCGAGTTCCAGGTGCTCAGGGACAGGCCGACGCCGTCGCCCCCGCTGCCGCCGTTGCCGGCGCGGCCCTCGCTGCGGCGCACCAGGTCGAGGTAGCGGCCGCGCCCGGCGGAGCCGAACACGCCGACGTCGGCGAGTCGTTCGGGGTCGTAGCCGGCGTCCTCCAGGGCCGCGTGGGCGCACTCCAGGAAGAGCCGGATCTGCGGGTCGCAGATGCGGGCCTCGCGCGGGGTGAGCCCGAAGAACCCGGCGTCGAAGCCGTCGATCTCGGGCACCGTCGCGACGGCCTTGACGTACTGCGGGTCGGCGAGCGCGCGGGCCGGCACGCCGGCCGCCGCGAGTTCCTCGTCGGAGGCGGGGCGGATGGAGCCGACGCCGTCGCGGAGGTTGGCCCAGAACGCGCCGAGGTCGACGGCCCCGGGGAAGCGGCCGGCCATTCCGACGACGGCGACGGGTTCGTACCTGCTCTGGTCGTTCATGCGTTCCCCTGGAGGTCGTGTCGGATGCGTCGGCGCAACTGCCGCCGCTGCTCGGCCGGTGGGGCCGACCGGGGCGCGGGGGGACCGTCCCGGAGCGGCTCGGCCGGAGCGCGGCCGGAGAGGAAGCGGGCCAGCGCGAGGAGGTTCGGGTGCTCGAACATCGCCGTCACCGGGAAGGCGGTGGCCAGCCGTTCGCCCAGCAGGGCGTGGAGGCGCACGACGGCCATCGAGTTGAGCCCGGCGTCGAAGAAGTTGTCGGCGGGCGGGAGATCGATCCCGATGACCTCCCGGACGAGGGCGGCCAGCTCGGCGGCGGCCCTGCCGTCCCGGGCGGGGCCGTCGGCGACCGGCGCCCCGGCGGACTTGGCGGCGCGTTCGCGCGGTCCGTCGGTGAAGAGGATCTCGGCGGGCACGGCGTAGCGCGGCAGGCGGCGGCGCAGGTGCGAGCGGAGGTCGGCCGGGTCCGGGGCGGCGGTGCCGGGCGCGGTGCGGACGGTGAGCGACAGCACGGGCCCGGCGGCGGTCGTGGTCAGGCCGGCGACGGCGTGCCGGACGGCGGGGTGGTCGAGGGCCGCGCGCTCGACCTGTTCGGGGTCCAGGCGGTAGCCGTCGACGGACAGTTGGCGGTCGAGCCGGCCGTGCAGGACGACCGCGCCGGAGGGGTGGCGGCGGCCGCGGTCGCCCGTGCGGTAGGTGCCGGCGGCGGTGTCGAAGCGCTCGCCCCGGCCGGTGCCGTCCAGGTAGCCCGCGGCCAGGTGCGGGGAGCGGACGACGACCTCTCCCGCGTGGCCGACCGGGGCGGGCGTGCCGTCGGGGCGCAGCACGAGGAGCTCGGCGGCTCCCGCGCCGGTGCCGACCGGCAGTTCGGCCGTGTCCGGCAGACCGGCGAGCGGGTCCTGTCCGGCGTCGAGCCGCCAGGCGGAGGCGAGTTGGGGCGTCTCGGTGGCGCCGTACGCGTTCACGACGGCCGCGCCGGTGACGGCCCGCAGCGCGCGGACCATGCCCGCGGTGAGCGGCGCGCCGCCGCTGACGACCAGGCGCAGGTGCGGCAGGCGGGCGGTGTCGTGGGGGCGTCCGGAGAGGAGCAGTTCGAGGAGGGCCGGGGTGGCGTGCAGGACGGTGACGCGCTCGTCGTCGAGCAGCGCGAAGAGCCGGTCGGGGGCGGTGAACACGGACTCGGGCGGGACGACGACGGTGCCGCCCGCCAGCAGCGGGACGAGGAGGTCGCGCAGCAGCGGGTCGTGGCCGACGGCGCCCAGCAGGGCGATCCGGTCCGCCGGGCCGAGGCCGAAGGAGCACCGGTACCAGTCGAGCGTGCCGGCGAGCGCGGCCGGGGACACGGCGACGGCGGCCGGGCGGCCGGAGGTGCCGGAGGTGAAGAGGACGTGGCTGGTGCCGGGCAGGTGGCGCGGTTCCCGGGCGCCGGGGCGGATGGTGCCGTCGGCGGTCAGGACGGCCTTGGGGCGCAGGAGGTCCTGGCGTTCGGCGAGTGCGGCGGCGGGCAGGTGCGCGTCCGTGACGGCGACGGCCGCGCCCGCGAGCCGGGCGCCGAGGAAGGCAGCAGCGAGGGCGGGTGTGCGCTCGGCGCGCAGCTCAAGGACGTCCCCGGGGAGGACGCCGGCGGCGGTGACGGTGGCGGCCACCTCGTCGCAGCGGCGCAGCAACTCGGCGTACGTCAAATCCAGTTGGGTGGAATGGATCGCGATGGCGTCGGGGTGGCGCAGGGCGACGTCCCGGATCCGCGTGAGGACGTCGGGTGCGTCCGGCTGGGGCGCGTGCACCTTCGGTGCGGAACGGCCCTCGAACGGCGCCTGGTCCGCCGCGAACGCCGCCGCGACCCCGACCACCTGCCGCAGCAGCTCGTCGACCACCGCGTCCTCGAACAGCCCCTCCCGCCCGACGAGTTCGAGCCGCAGTCCGTTGTCCGGGTCGTGCCGGAGGTAGAAGTTGAGGTCGAACAGCGCGTACGGCGGCGCCGCGTCCATCCACCGCGCGGGCGCGTCGGCGAAGGCGGGTGCGGGCCCGATCCGGCTGAGGTCGTTGACCCACACCTGGAACAGCGGGTTGTCCCGGGGCGAGGGCGGCAGTCCCAGCCGGTGCACGACGGCCTGGAACGTGGGCGCGAGGTGGTCGAGCGCCTCCAGCGACCGCTCGCGCACGTGGGCGAGGAGGTCGTCGCGCCCGTTCCGGTCCTCGACGTCGAGCCACAGCGGCACGGTGCTGAGCACGGGCCCGACGAGTTCCTGCTCCCCCGGGCCCAGCCGCCGGCTGACCGGTACGCCCACGGCGACGGACCGCTCGCCCGCCCACGCGGCGAGGACGGTCGCGACGCACGCCACGACGTACGTGGCCCGGGTGTGCCCGCTGCGGGTGAGCAGGGCGTCGACGGAGGCGGTGAGCTCCGGGCCGAGCGCCGCCACCGTGCGGCGGCCGTCGAGCGTCGGGCCGGCCGGGCCGGCGAGGCGGAACGGGAGCGGCGTGCGCGCGGGGGCGTCGGGCAGGAGCGCCGCCCAGTACGCGAGGTCCTCGTGCCAGCGGTCCGAGCCGACGGCGGCGGCCCGCCGGTGGGCGAAGGCGGCGAAGCGGGGTGCGGGCGGCCACTGCGGCGCGAGGCCGCGGGCGCGGGCGGTGTAGGCGGTGGCGAGGTCCCGGGCGACGAGTTCGAGGGCGTGCTGGTCGGCCACCAGGTGGTGCAGGGAGAGGACGAGCAGCGCCTCGCCCGTGCCGCGCAGCAGGCCGACGGTGAGCAGCGGCGGCCGGTCCAGCGGGATCGTCGTCCGCGCGATCCCGGCGACGAATGCGCACACCGCCGGATCGTCGAGCGGGCCGGCGGTCTCCCGGACGGTGAACCGCGGCTCGGCGTGCGGCGCGTACGTCCAACGCGGGACGCCGTCGATGACGTCGATGGCCGCGCGCAGGAGGTCGTGGCGCCCGAGCACGTCCCGGGCGGCGGCGCGGAGGGCGTCGTCGTCGACGGTGGCGGGGATCCGCAGGGTGCCGACGACGTTGTTGCCGGAGTCGTCGGCGAGGGCGCGGTTGAGGAGCCAGAGCGGTTCCTGCACCGGGGTGAGCGGGCTGTGGTCGGCCGGGCCCTCGGCGGCCTGCGGGCGCTCGGTGCGGGGCAGGGTGGCCACGGCGTCGCGGAGGCCGGCCAGGGTGAGGCCGTCCCGCAGGAGCAGCGGCAGCGGCAGGTCGACGCCGCGCAGGTCGGCGAGCCGGGCGATCAGCGCGAGGGCGGTGAGGGAGTGCCCGCCGAGGCTCAGGAAACCGAGGTCCTCGCGCCGCTGGTCGGCCGGGACGGCGAGCGACTCCCACCAGGCGGAGGCGAGTTCGTCGCTCTCCGCGGCCTCGACGTGCGCCTTGGAGGCCCACCAGTGTTCCGTCTCCTCGGTGATGCGCCGGCGGTCGGCCTTGCCGGAGGTGGTGAGGGGCAGGTGGTCGACCCAGCGCAGGGCGTGCGGCACGAAGGCCCGGGGCAGCCGCTCGGCGACGTGGGCGAGGATCGCGTGGTCGGCGTCCGTGTGGCCCTCGGCCCGCACGGCGACGGCGACGAGTTCGGCGGCGAGGCCGTCCGGGGGCCGGAGGGCGACGACGGTGGTGGCGGCGACCGCCGGGTGCGCGCTGAGCGCGGCCTCGACCTCGGCCGGCTCGATCCGGACGCCGCGGATCTTGAGCTGCGCGTCGATCCGGCCGAGGTAGCGCACCAGGCCGTCGTCCATGGACGCCAAGTCGCCCGTGCGGTACCAGCGTCGGCCGTCGACGACGGGGAACGCCGCCTCCGTGAGGTCGGGCCGGCCCACGTAGCCGAGCGCCACCTGGACGCCGCCGATCCACAGCTCGCCCGGCTCGCCGTCGCGGACGGGGGAGCCGTCCGTTCCGACGATCCGCAGGTCGACGTTGTCGATCGGGGCCCCGATGAACACGTCCCCGTCCGGAGCGAGCCCGCGCGGCACCGGCCAGTGCGTGACGTCGATCGCGGCCTCGGTCGGCCCGTACAGGTTGTGCAGTTCGGCGCCCGACCACTGCGCGAACCGTGCGGCGAGCGCCGGCGGGAGCGCCTCGCCGCTGCAGAACACCAGCCTCAGCGAGGGGAGTTCGGCGGCCGCCAGGCGCAGCTGGGCCGCCAGCATCGTCGGCACGAAGTGGCAGACGGTGATGCGCCCGTCGGCCAGGGCGCGCGCGAGGAGCTGCGGGTCGTAGTGGGCGTCGGCGGGCGGGAAGACGCAGCGGGCGCCCGTGACGACGGGCAGGAAGAACTCCCACCCGGCGACGTCGAAGGTGCTCGGCGTCTTCTGGAGCACGCGGTCGCGCCCGTCGAGGCCGAACCGCCCGGCCATCCAGAGGATCCGGTTGGCGAGGGCGGCGGCGCCGACCAGGACGGCCTTGGGGGTGCCCGTGGAGCCCGAGGTGAACAGCGCGTAGACCGGGTCCTCGGGCCCGGCCTCGCGCAGCGGCGCGTACCCGGCGGGCGCCGTGCGCGGTACGGTGACGGCCGGCATACCGCCCGGGGCGAGGCCCTCGTGCCCGGCCGCCACCACCGTGCAGAGCGGCCGGACGACGCCGACCATGGCCGCGACCCGCCCGGCGGGCTCGTCGGCCGCGATCGGCACGTAGTGGCAGCCGGCCTTGAGCACCCCGAGCAGCGCGACCAGCAGGTCGGCCTGCCGGGGCATCCGCACGGCCACCGGGCCCCGGCGCCCGCCGGTGGCGCCCAGCACGGCGGCCGCGCACGCGTCGCTGAGCAGGTCCAGCTCGGCGTAGGTGAGGGTCCGCCCGGGGTCGGAGCAGGCGACGGCGTCCGGGGTGCGCGTCCGCTGGTCGCGGACCAGCCCCGGGACCCCGTACGGCGCCCGGTGGGGCACCCGTGGTCCGCGGAGCACCGGGGCCCCGTCCGTCATGCCGTCACCTGCTCGTGCGCGTCCCGCATGGTTCCCCCCACTGCGCCGTGACTCGAAGGACCTGTTTCCGGTGGATCGTCAGATCGGCTGGAGCGCGACCGGCTCCGGGTCGGCGAGGAAGTCCGGCCGCAGACCGGTGACCTCGGGACGGTTGGCGACGCTGTTGTAGACGAACATCAGCATCGAGCGGCGGAACGGCGAGATGTTCGCCGCCGAGCAGTGCAGGATGTTCGGGTGGAACACCAGCACCGACCCGGCGGGCCCCTTGGGGCTCACCAGCCCGTTGGCGCGGGCGAGTTCCTCGATGACGGAGTGGCGCACCCGGAACTTCTCGTCGGCGGTGAGCGTGGCCACCCAGGCCGGCGCGTCCTCGTAGCCGAGCGGCATGCCGTCCGCGTCGCTGCTGGCGAGCAGCCCGGCGGTGTGCGAGCCGGGCACGAAGGTGAGCGGCCCGTTGAACTCCGTCACTTCGTCCAGGAACACGGCGACGTTGACCAGGTCGGGCCGGCGGATGCCGTCGCCGGTGAGCCAGTAGACGTAGTCCTGGTGCCACTCCCACTGGTCACCGGCGAACGGCGCCTTGATGTTCACCTTCGACTGGTGCACGTACACGTCGTCGTCGAGCAGGCCGCGGACGGCGCCGAGCAGCGCCGGCCGGCGGGTGAGCGCGGCGATCGCGGGGTTCGTGCGGTGCAGGCCGTAGACCGAGCGGACGGTCCGCCCGTCGCGCTCCAGGACCCGCCCGGGGTCGTCCGCGGCGAGGATCGACGGGAGCTCGTCGAGCGCCACGTCGAGGAGGTCCCCGGCCAGCGAGCCGGGCGGCAGGAGCACGTAGCCGTCCCGGTGGTACCGCGCGACGAGTTCGGGGGCGAGCGGTGCGGCGGCCGTGCCGGCCGTGTCGTGCGTCATTGCTCAGGCCTTTCTCGTTCGGTTCGGATGCGTGCCGCGGCCGTGCCGCCGGGCCGGGCCGGGTCGGTCCGGACGGTGCGGCGTGCTACCGGACCGGTCCGGACGGCGCGGCGCGCTACCAGACCGGGCGGACGTCGATGGTGCCGAAGCGGGCCACCGGGTGCTTGCCGGCCACCTCGATCGCCTCGTCCAGGTCGGCGCACTCGATGACGTCGTAGCCGGCGATCCGGCCCTCGGCGTCGGCGAACGGGCCGTCGTCGACGACGACCTCGCCGCCGCGCACGCGCACCGAGGTGGCGTCCCCGGCCGGGCGCAGCCGGTTGCCGTCCAGCCGCACGCCGCGCCCGTCCATCTCGGTCACCCAGTCGGCGGTGCCGACCGCCATGCCCGCGTCGTCCTCGGGGGTGACCTCGGCGTCCTGGTCGGCGCAGATCAGCAGCAGGTACTTCATGGTCCGTCTCCTCGCTCGGGGTCGTCCGCCGCCGCCGGTGTCCGGGATCCACTGCGGGGATCCCTCCGGCGGCTCCTTCCGGCGGCTCCTTCTGGGAAGTCGACGAACGGGCCGGCGGCGGATGGACAACCCGCGAGGGTCAGTCCAGGACGGCGTAGGCGCGGATCGGGAAGCTGCCCATGCCGACCACCGGCGGCGGGGCGGCGTGGAGGCGGAAGCCGCTCGCGGGGAGCCGGTCCAGGCCGCCGAGGTGCTCGACGATCGGGATCCCGGCGCCGAGCAGGCCGGTGTGGGCGGGGCGGTCGAGGTCCGCCATGTCGTCGATGTTGACCGAGTCGATGCCGACCAGGGCGGCGCCCTCGGCGATCAGCCAGTGCACGGCGTCGACGGTGAGGAAGGGGTGTTCGGGGTCGCCGTACTTCTCCGTCCCCCAGTGCCGGTCCCAGCCGGTGCGCACCAGCACGGCCCGCCCGGCGACCTCGTGCTGCTCCAGCAGCTCGGGCCCGACGGCCCGGCCGGCGCCGGTCGCGTCGACCAGGACGCCCGGGACGTCGGCGAGCAGTGCGAGGTCCAGGCCGGAGAGGTCGGCGCCGTCCGGGTAGCGGTGGAACGGGGTGTCGAGGTAGGTGCCGGTGTTGGCGACCATCTCGATCCGCCCGATCTGGAACTCGGTGCCCGGGGTGTAGCGGGGCCGGGAGTCGGCGCGGGACATGTGGTCGGAGATGACCGGCCCGGGCAGGCCGGGGTAGGTGGTCATGCCGGCTTCGATCGGGTGGGAGAGGTCGACGACGGTGCGTCGGCTCGGTCGGTTCATCGGTTCGACTCCTGGATCCGGTCTTCGATCTGTTCTGAGCGGGGCGCCGGCAGCAGCCCGTCGTACTCGGGCTTGAGCTTCCAGTCGGGGTCGGGCGGGCGGTGGCCGGGGCGCGGGCAGTGCTTGGAGTGCTCGCCGGTCACCGGGTCGTGCAGGTAGCGCGGGCAGTTCTCGAACACCGCGGTCACGCCGACCCGTAGCACGGCCTCGGCGCCGTGGTGCGGGTGCAGCGCGTCACGGTCGGTCAGCACCTCGCAGGTGCCGTTGACCCGCAGCTTGGCGCGCAGGGCCGGGAAGAGGAAGAGCAGGCCCACGCGCCGCACGGCGGCGGCGTTGCCGAGCGTGCGGTACATGCCGTTGCCGTCGTAGCTGGGGATCTCCAGCGTCCGCAGGTCCGGCACGCGGACGAAGCCCGGCAGGCCGCCCTTGTAGGAGCACTCGGGGAAGCCGTCGGGGTCGATCGTCGCGACGTACACGGCGTCGGCCCCGCGGATCCACTCGGCGTGCCCCTCCTCCAGTTCGTCCAGCACGTACCTGTGTGCCAGGTGGTCGGCCAACTGCTTGCTGCCGAAGCGGCGTTGGAGGTCGCGGCTGCCGTCGTGGTAGAACTCCTCGGGCTTCACGGGGCGACCCTCACCGCAGCGCCCGCATCTGCTGCCAGACCCGGGTGTAGTACGCGTTGGCCACGCGCTCGCGGGTGAGCGCGCCCATGCCGATCTCGCGCAGCACCTCGGGGGAGTGGTGGGCCAGCGGGGTGAGCACGTTCTCCAGCCACTCGGCGCCGTGGTCGGCGTCCACGTGGACGTGGATGCGCTGGTAGAGGATGACGTCGTCCGGCACGCCGAGGCGCGCGCAGCCGTCGACCATCGCCTGGAAGCGCACCGGTGCGGTGTACTCCATGAGCCCCATCGCGGCCAGCAGGCGGGGCGTCAGGTGCCGGTGGACGCCGTACATGAGGACCAGGTTGGCGTTCTCGAACACCTCCATGCCGCCGAGGCCGGAGACGTCGACGCCGCTGAGTTCGAGCCGGGCGCGCATGTACGTGGCCGAGTGCTCGAACAGCCGGGTGTGCATCTGCTCCAGCTTGCCCTCGCCCATTTCGTCCCAGTAGTTCTCGGCCATGGTGAGCTTGCTGGTGCCGGTCGCGCCGAGCTGGGCGAGGGCGACGAGGTCGTCGAAGCGGCTGTCGACCAGCTCCTCGGCGAGGAAGAACAGCGCGATCTCCTCGATCGTGGCCTCGTCGGCGAGGTAGCGGCAGAAGGCGGGCTGGACGTGCCGGGAGCGCAGGTCGGCGAACCAGTCGGCGAGGCCCTCGGCGGTGCGCGGCAGCAGCGCCTCGTCCACCCGCCCGTCCTCCCAGCGCAGCCAGGCGTCCTCGGTGGCGGCGATGACGGGGTCGGCGTTGAGGCGCGGCACCGACAGGAACGTTTCGGCGCCGCCGAGGTAGCCGGTGTAGTGACGGTGCAGCCGCTCCATCAGGGCGAGGCGGACGGCGGTGTCCGGCTCGGTGCCGGCCGCCGGAAAAGCGGCGGCGATTTCCGCGCCGGCGTGCTCCTCCGCGCCGGACTGGCTTTCCGCACCGGACCGGCCTTTCGTGCCGGTCCCGGTGCGCGGCGGCGCGATGCTCTCAGAAATGGCCCCGGACATGCATTCCTCCTGGGTTTTCCCTCCCCGGGAATTATCCCGGGGCAGGTCGGCCTGACCGCATCTTCCAGAATGCGGTTGCGGTTCGTTCACGCAGGGTTGTGCCCGCACGGATCGGGCGGAACGGGCGTACGGCTTTTCGACGGCGGACGGGCCGTCACATCACGGTGGTGCGGTAGAGCAGCCGGTGGTGGTAGCGGCTGTCGCACGGGGTGCGGGTGTGCATGGTCGCGTCGTTGTCCCAGATGACCAGGTCGCCGACGTTCCAGCGGTGGCGGTACAGGTAGCGGTCCTTGGTGGCGTGCGCGTGCAGGTCGTCCAGCAGCTCGGCGCCCTCCTTCTCGCCGAGCCCCACGACGCCGCTGATGATCATGCTCCCGAGCAGGAGCGAGCTGCGGCCGGTCACCGGGTGGCGGCGCACGATCGGCTGCGCCACGTCCGGGGTGCGCTCGCGCTCCTCGGCGGAGAGCGGCTTCTTGTGCGGGTTGGTGAGGAGCTCCTGGTCGACGAGGTGCGCCATGGAGTGGACGGCCTGCAGACCGCCGATCCGCTCCCGGACCTCCGCGGGCAGCTCGTCGTAGGCCGTCGTGCTGTCCGCGAAGATCGTGTCGCCGCCCTCCTCCGGGGCGATCGCCGAGTACAGCAGCGAGGCACGGCTCATGACCTCGCGCCAGGAGTAGTCGGTGTGCCACTCCTCCTGGTCGTCCCCGTCGTAGAGGCCGATCGGCTCGCCGTCCTCGAAGATGTTGCTGATCTTCAGGACCTCGGGGTGATCCGGCACGACGTACCGGGCGACGGGGTAGACGTCCAGCGGGCCGAACAGCCGGCTGAAGCGGACGTGGTCGGCGTGGCTCAGGTCCTGGTCCGGCAGGACGAGGACGCGGTGGCGGACGAGGTCGTCGAGGATCCGGTCGGCGGTCTCCCGGCCGACCTCCTCGCGCAGGTCGATGCCGGTGATGCGGGCGCCGAAGACGGGGCCCAGCGGTTCGAGCGTATAGGACGTCATGGGAAACACCTCTCGTGTGAGGTACCTCGGTCTGCGGCCGTCGGTCAGAGGGTGCGCCAGTCGCGCTCCGGATCGGCGAGGACGGCGAGCACGATCCGCCGGTACGCGGCCACCCAGCCGGCCACCGTCTCCTCGTCGAACTCCTCGGGGTTGTACTGGACCATCCCGCTGATCTCCCCCGACGGCGCGACGCCCATGTTCCAGGCGGCGCCGCCCGGGATCTGCTCGCTGGCGCTCTCGCCCTTGGCGACCGGCACGGTCCCCTCGGAGAACAGGAACGGGTCCGCGCCCCCGGCCGGGGCGGCCAGCGTCTCGGAGAAGCCGAAGATGAAGTCGCAGTTGCGCGGGTCGGCCATCGGCGCCATCAGCGACGGCACGGCCTGCTCGACCCAGTGGATCGGCACCTCGTGCCGGTACGCCTCCAGGCAGGTGGTGCGCACGGCCAGGAGGAGCTCGCGGATCGTGCCCGCGTCCGCGAGGTCGGTGCGCAGCGCCAGGAAGTTGAGGAACGGGCCCACGGTGTCCTGGTACTCGGGCCGGCCCCGCCCGTGCACGATCGTGTTGACGACCGGGTCGTCCGCCCCGGAGATCCGGCTCGCCAGCACGGCGAACGCCCCCAGCATCACCATGAAGCGCGAGCAGCGGGCGGCCTTGGCGAGCGCCGCCACCGCGTCCGTCGTCGCCGCGTCGAAGCGGAAGGGGCGCGCGACGTACAGCTCGGTGTGCTCGGGCGGGATCGGGCGGTCGGTCGGCAGGGTGAAGAACGGCGCGCCGTCCAGCCGCTTGCGCCAGTACGCGAGGTTCTCGGCCGCCGCGTCGCCGGACTGGTTCTCCGCCTGCCACCGCGTGTACTCGCCGTACTGGCGCAGCGCCGGCAGGCCCGGCTCGCGGCCCGCCGTCCGGGCGGCGTAGCACGCGGCGAGGTCGCGGTGGATCAGCTGGAGCGCCCAGCCGTCGCACGCCGTGTGGTGGCTGACCAGGCCGAGCACCGCGTCCCGCTCGTCGAAGCGGGTGAGGAACGCCCGCAGCAGCGGCAGCCGTTCGACGGGCAGCGCCGTCGACTCGGCCTCGGCGAGCAACTGCTGCGCCGCCGCGTCGCGCCGCGCCCAGGCCACCGGCAGGTCCCGCACGTGCAGCGGCACCCGGGTGGCCGGGCGCACCTGCTGGTACGGCGGCTCGGCGTCGCGCACGATCACCGTGCGCAGCACCTCGTGCCGCACCACCACGTCGTCCAGCGCGCCCTGGAGCGCGGCCACGTCGACGGGCCCGGTGATGCGCAGGGCCTTGGACACCGTGAACCGGGGCCCGAACGAGCCGGAGCCCGCGTTGGCGTGCCAGTGCTCCTGCTGGCTGGAGAGGGGGTGGCGGCCGGTCCCGTCCCCGGAGTTCCCGGCGGGCGGGACCGGCGCTGCGTCCTCGGTGTGCGGCACGTCGTCTCCTCGGCTCGGCTGTCGGAGTGCGGTTCGACACCTCGACGAACGGGAGGACCGCGGTTTGGACGACGGCGGCGAAAAATCTTCAGTCGATTTCTGCGGGGTCCTGCTTCGGCTGCTCGGCGGCGGCCTCGTGGGCCCGGACGGCGCGGGCGAAGGAGCGCAGGTCGCCCGCGAGGAGCTCGGGCACCTCCAGGGCGGGGAAGTGCCCGCCCTCGGCGAACTCGCTCCACTGGACGATGTTCGGGAAGCGCCGCTCGGCGATCCGCCGGACCGGCAGGCTCCCGTCGTGTGCGAAGGCGGCGACGGCGAGCGGCACCGGCTGCGGCGGCCCGGCGACGGGTTGGCGGGCGGCGTCGGGGAGCATGTCGGCCATCTCGTAGTACAGCTGCGCGGACGAACCGGCCGTCGCCGTCAGCCAGTAGAGCGAGACGGTGGTCAGGAGCTGGTCCCGGCTGATCGAGTCGCCGCTCGTCCAGTCCCGGAACTTCTCGGCGATCCAGGCCAGTTGGCCGACCGGGGAGTCGGTGAGGCCGTAGGCGAGGGTCTGCGGGCGGGTGCTCTGGATCTTCATGTAGCCGGCCCGGCCGGTGGTCTCGAAGGCGGCCAGGTAGGCGAGCCGCGCTTGGTCCGCCTCGTCGAGGCCCTCCAGGTCCTCCGGGCCGGTGGGCGGGGTCAGCAGGAACGTCACGTGCGCGCCCGCGAGGTGCTCGGGGTCGAGCGCGGCGGCGGTCAGCGAGATCCACACGCCGAGGTCGCCGCCGTGGGCGAGGTAGCGGCCGTAGCCGAGCCGGCGCATCAGCTCCGTCCAGGCCCGCGCGATCCGCGGCACGTCCCAGCCGGCCTCGGGGGCGGGACCGGAGAAGCCGAAGCCGGGCGGGGCCGGTATGACGACGTGGAACGCGTCCGCCGGGTCGCCGCCGTGGCTGCGAGGGTCCGTCAGCAGCTCGATGACGTCCAGGTACTCGGCGACCGACCCGGGCCAGCCGTGGGTGAGGATCAGCGGCGTGGCGTCCGGCTCGGGGGAGCGCACGTGCAGGAAGTGCACGGTGGCGCCGTCGATCTCGGTGCGGAACTGCGGGAAGCGGTTCAGCCGCTCCTCCGCGGCCCGCCAGTCGAACTCCGTGCGCCAGTACTCGGTGAGCTCCTTCAGGTACTCCAGCGGCACCCCGCGGGCCCAGCCCGCCCCGGGCACCTCGGCCGGCCAGCGCACCGCGGCCAGGCGGCGGTCGAGGTCGTCCAGGTCCTCCTGCGGAACGGCGATTCGGAACGGCTGCATTTCCGGGCCTCCTCAATTCGGCGGGCGGCACGCCGCCCCTTCGTCCCTGCCGCCCGGGGACGCTACCAGCGCGCTCCGGCGCTAAACAGGGATCACCGGGGCACCGCCGGGCGACAGAGCAATCTGGAAGTAGAGGCGCATTCGCGGGCCGTCAATGATGGTGCCGTCGGCCGGGCACGCTGCTTCGGCGCGCACCGCCCATTCCCGTTTCTCCGGATGTGCGCTCTCGTTCGCTTTCTTCCGCTCCTTCGCTCCTTCGCTCCTTCGCTCGTTCCGCTCCTTCGCTCGTTCCGCTCCTTCGCTCCTTCCGCTTCTTCCGTTCCTTCCGCCGTCGGACGTTCCAAAGAGGGGAGCACGGTGGCTACTCGAATCGGCGACCGGGCCGTGGTGCTGGGCGCCAGCGTGGCCGGGCTGCTCGCCGCCCGCCTGCTGGCCGACGCCTACCGCAGCGTCACGGTGGTGGACCGGGACACGCTCACGTCCTCCGCCGCCCCGCGCCGCAGCGCGCCGCAGGGCCGGCACGTCCACGGCCTGCTCGCCCGCGGCCAGCAGGTGCTGGAGGAACTGTTCCCCGGCCTCACCAAGGAGCTCGCCGAACTCGGCGTCCCCGTCTGCGACTTCGGCACCGGACTCACCTGGTACTTCGCCGGCCGCCCGATCCGCAAGGCCGAGACCGGGCTGATCTGCGTCTCCGCCGAGCGCCCGCTGCTGGAGGCCCGGGTGCGCGAGCGCGTCCTCGCCCTCTCCAACGTCCGCCTCCTCGACCGCTGCGACATCAACGGCCTCGACTCCTCGCCGGACCGCGCCCGCGTCACCGGCGTGCGCGTCCAGCCCCTCGACGGCGCCGAGGAGGTCCTCGCCGCCGACCTCGTCGTCGACGCCACCGGCCGCGGCTCGCGCACCCCGCTCTGGCTCCGCGAACTCGGCTACCCGCAGGTGCCGCAGGAGCGCGTGAAGATCGACCTCACCTACACCACCGCCGAGTTCGCCGCCCCGCTGCCCGTCGACCCGATCGGCGACGGCGCCGGCCTGGTCTGCGTCGCCGGCCCCGGCCGGCCGCGCGGCGCCACGCTGGTGCGCCTGCACGACCGCTACGCCCTCGCCCTCTACGGCCTGCTCGGCGAGCGCCCGCCCACCGACCCCGAGGGCTTCCTCGCCTTCGCGAAGACGATGCCCGTCCCCGAGATCCACGCGGCCGTCGAACACGCCCGGATGATCACCGAGCCGGTCTCCATGCACTTCCCCGCGAACGTGCGCCACCGCTACGAGCGCGTCGAGCGCCTGCCCGACGGCCTGCTCGCGATCGGCGACGCCGCCTGCGTGTTCAACCCCATCTACGCCCAGGGCATGACCGTCGCCGCGATCGGCGCCACCGTGCTCCGCGGCCACCTGGAGCGCGGCGTCCCGCCCCGCCCGCGCGACTACTTCCGCGACCTCGCGGCCGTCATCGACGCGCCCTGGGACATGGCCGTCGGCGGCGACCTCGGCTTCCCCGAGGTCCGGGGCCGGCGCACGCTCGCCGTGCGGATGGCCAACCTCTACATGCCGCGCCTGCAGGCCGCCGCCGCCCACGACGCCACCCTCTCCACCGCGTTCCTGCGCGCGGCCGGCCTGGTCGACCCGCCCCAGGCGCTCATGCGGCCCTCGGTGGTCACCCGGGTGTTCCGGCCGCGTCCCAAGTCCTGACGCGTGTCCTGCCAGGTGCGTCCTGCCAGGTGTGTCCCGCCCGACCAACCCGCACACGGAACTACCGGAGGTTCCCCGTGACAGCCCACCCCGAGCCCATCGTGCTCGACCCCACCGGCCGGGACGTCCACGCCGAGGCCGAACGCCTGCGCGCGCAGGGCCCGGTGGCGCAGGTGACCCTGCCCGGCGACGTCCGCGCCTGGTCGGTCGTCGGCTACGACACCGTCCGCCAGGTGCTCAACGACGAACGCTTCGCCAAGAACGCCCACGAGCACTGGCCCGCCTTCGTCAACGGCGAGATCAGCGACGACTTCCCGCTGATCGGCTGGGTGCTCATGGACAACATGACCACCAGCGACGGCGCCGCCCACGCCCGGCTGCGCAACCTCACCGCCAAGGCCTTCACCATGCGCCGCACCGAGGCCATGCGCCCGCGCGTCGAGCGCATCGTCCGCGAGCTCCTCGACGACCTCGCCACCGCCGCGCCCGGCGAGGTCGTCGACCTCAAGGACCGCTACGCCTACCCGCTGCCCACCAAGGTGATCTGCGAACTCTTCGGCGTCCCCGAGCACATGCGCCGCGACGTGATGCGCGGCGGCGAGGTCAACACCGAGACGACGATCAACCACGAGGAAGCCGTCGCCAACGTCGAGTCCTGGCACAACGCGATGTACGAACTCATCGAGATGAAGCGCAAGGAGCCGGACGACGACCTCCTGAGCATGCTCATCGAGGCCCGGGACAACGGCTCCCGCCTCAACCAGTCCGAACTCGCCGGCACCCTGCACCTGATGCTCGGCGCCGGCTCCGAGACGACCACCAACCTGCTCAGCAAGGCCGTCGTCGCGCTGCTCACCCACCCCGAGCAGTTCGCGCTGGTCCGCGACGGGAAGGTGCCGTGGCGGGACGTCATCGAGGAGACCCTGCGGGTCGAGTCCCCGATCGCCCAGCTGCCGTTCCGCTTCACCACCGAGGAGGTGGAGCTCGCGGGCGTGCGGATCCCCAAGGGCGACCCGGTGCTGATCGGCTTCGCCGCCTCCGGGCGCGACCGCGGCCGGCACGGCGAGGACGCCGACCGCTTCGACATCACCCGCCCCGACAAGGAGCACCTGTCCTTCGGCTACGGCGTCCACCACTGCCTCGGCGCGCCGCTGGCCCGCATGGAGGCCGCGATCGGGCTGCCCGCGCTCTTCGAGCGCTTCCCCGACCTGGCCCTCGCCGTCCCGGCCGAGGAGGTCCAGCCGCAGGGCACCTTCCTGCTCAACGGCACCGCCACGCTGCCCATCCGCCTGACGCCCGCTTCCTGACCACCTCGAAGGAGCCCCATGAACGCGAACGCACCGGTGAACGCGAACGCACCGGCCCGCGCGGAGCTGGTCCGCCGCGCGGCCGAAGTCGCCCCCGTCCTGCGCGCCAACGCCCCGTGGGGGGACGAGCACCGGCGGCTGCACGAGGAGTCCCTGGCGGCGCTCACCGACGCCGGCCTGTTCAGGATGCGGGTGCCGGCCCGCTACGGCGGCTACGAGACCGACGCCGCGACCTTCGTCGAGGTGATGACCGAACTCGCCAAGGGCGACGGCTCGGCGGCGTGGAACGTCTCCGCGTGGTCGATCTCGGCCTGGATGGCCTGCCAGTTCCCCGACCACGTCCAGGACGAGGTGTTCGGCGCGTCCGCCGGGGACGTCCGGGTGTGCGGCGTGCTCAGCCCGAGCGCCTCCGCCGTCCCGGCCGCCGACGGCGCCGTCGTGAACGGTGCCTGGCAGTTCATCAGCGGCGCGCACCACAGCGGGTGGCAGGTCGCCCTCGCGATGGGACCGACGCCGGACGGGCAGTCGCAGTGGCCGCTGATGGCGCTGATCCCGCTCTCCGACCTGACGATCGTCGACGACTGGGACACCACGGGCCTGCGCGGCACCGGGAGCGTCACCACCGTCGCCGAGGACGTGTTCGTGCCGCAGGACCGCCTGCTGCCGCTCGCCCTCGTGCTCCAGGAGCAGTCCGCCTCCAAGCTCAACCCGGAGTCGGCGCTCTACCGCGCCCCGCTCATCGCCACCGGCTGCACGACCTTCACCGGCACCGCGATCGGCCTCGCCAAGTCGGCGCTCGCGACGTACCTGGAGCAGCTCGACAAGAAGATCACCTACACCGAGTACGGGTCCCGGCGCGAGGCCGCCGTCACCCACCTCCAGGTGGCGGAGGCGGCGCTGCAGATCGAGGAGGCCGAGGGCCACGCCGCGCGGCTGGCCGCCCTGGTCGACGCCAAGGGCGCGGCTGGCGAGCCGTGGACGGTCGAGGAGCGGGTGCACGCCCGCGCCTACCTCGGCCGCGTCTTCGACCGCGCCACCCGCACCGCCCGCACCCTCGGCGACGCGAGCGGCGGCGGCTCCCTGTACCTCACGGGCGCGCTCCAGCGCACCGTGCGGGACCTCCACGCGCTGAGCCTGCACGCCCTGATGCACTCGTCGACCAACACCGAGCTCTACGGCCGCGTGCTGTGCGGGCTGGCGCCCAACACGATGTACCTGTAGCCGCGTTCCGCCGCTCCTGGGAAGGCACCCGGGAGCGGCGGACCTTCTCCGACCTCAGGCCTCGGTGGCCTGCGGCCAGACGTCCGCCCGGACCAGGCCGAGGACCAGAGCCGCGATGTTCCACGCGTCGTCCTCGCCCCGGTGGTGACGCCCCTCAAGGGGCAGCCCGGCCAGCTCCAGGGCCTTCGCCATGCCGGGGCGCTTGCGCAGCCCGTACGCGTCGGCGAAGACCGCCTTGGCATTGGTGTGCCGCTCGCCGAAGCCGAAGGGGTACGTCACCCCGTTGTCGCGGCACTGGCGGGTGAACTGCTTGCGGTCGTAGTCGCCCCAGCTGGCCCAGGCCCGCTCGCCCGCGCCGTGCTCGTCGGCGAGCAGCGCGCAGGCGTCGGCGAACGGCAGGCCGGTGTCGACCTCCCACTGCGTCAGCCCGGTCAGCTCGGTGCAGAACGGGCTGACGGTCGAGCGCCCCGGCCGCACCAGGATCCGGTGCCGCCCGACGCGTTCGAGGGCTTCGAGGTCGACGACGGTCAGCCCGATCTCGATGATCTCGTTGACCTCCCCGGGCGGCACCCGGCCGTCCCAGCAGGTGGCCTCGACGTCCACCACGTTGAGCAATCGTGCGTCCATGCGGGGATCATGGGCGGCGGCCGCCGGTGCGGTCAATCGGTTATCGGCCGCGCCCGGTGGGCATGGTGGGTGTCAAGGCCGGGCGGATCGAGGCGGGCTCGGCAGTCTCGATCCGCGATCCGGCAGGGCACCGTCGAAGGGCAGGAATGGCAGGGAACGGCTGGGACGAGGGGCCGAGACGGCGGATCGTGGTCGGCGTGAACGGATCACCGGGGAGCCGCGCGGCCCTGCGGTGGGCGATCGCCGAGGCGCGGCGCACCGGGGCCGGCCTGCTCGCCGTGCACGCCTGGAAGTCGCCGGTCGGTGAGCGGCGCGCCCTGCGCTACCCGGACTGGCCCCCGGTCGTCGAGGCCCGGGAGACCGCCGCCGACGTGCTGGCCGCGGCGATGGAACTGGCCTTCGCGGCCGGGGTCGTCGCCGACGGCGAACTGGTGCGTGGTGCAGCGGCCGCCGCCCTGGTCCGGATCGCGGACCGCGAGGGCGGCCTGCTGGTCCTGGGCACGAGCACCCGCACCGGCCGCTTCCGCTCCGCCCGCGGCCGTGACCGAGTCGCCGCCCACTGCCTGAAGCACGCGCGCTGTCCGGTGCTCACCGTTCCGCCGACGGCGGAGCGCAGCGAAGCCACCCCGGCCGTGAGGCTGTGACGCGGCCGCTGGGCACTTGCGGTGGCAGGTGCGCCGCTGGCAGCCTGACGGCGTGATCAACACACCTGCGGCGCCGGACGCGCTGGACGACTTCACCGAGCACCGCCGACTCCTCTTCGGCACCGCCTACCGCCTGCTCGGCAGCGTCGCCGACACCGAGGACGTGCTGCAGGACGCCTGGCTCGCATGGTCCCGCGTCGACCGGGAGACGGTCGCCAACCCCCGGGCCTACCTGGTGCGCACGGTCACCAACCTCTCGCTGACCCGGCTCACCTCGGCCCGGGCCAAGCGCGAGGCGTACGTCGGCCCCTGGCTGCCCGAACCCCTGCTCACCGCCCCGGACATCGCGGACGGCGCCGAGCTCGCGGACTCCGTCTCCACCGCGATGCTCGTGGTCCTGGAGAGCCTCGGCCCGGTCGAGCGGGCGGTGTTCGTGCTGCGCGAGGCCTTCGGGTTCTCGCACGCGGAGATCGCCGGGTTCCTCGACCGGAGCGAGGCGACGGTCCGCCAGACCGCCCACCGCGCCCGCGAACACGTCCGCGCCCACCGCCGGCGCTTCGACAGCGACCCGGAACAGCGCCGCGAGATCACCGACCGCTTCCTCGCGGCCTGCACCGGCGGCGACCTGAACGCGGTCATGGAGCTCCTCGCCCCGGACGTGACCGCGTGGTCCGACGGCGGCGGCAAGGTCACCGCGGCCCGCCGCCCGCTGCACGGCACCGACGGCGTCGCCCGCTGGATCCTCGGCGTCCTCGCCAAGCCCGAACTCCAGGGCATGGCCTGGCGGTCGGCCGTCATCAACGGCGAGCAGAGCGTCCTGTTCACCATGGACGGCCAGCCGGTCGGCGCGCTCACCTACGACATCGCCGACGGCCGCCTCCAGAACCTGCGCTTCCAGGTCAATCCCGACAAGCTGACCGGCCTGGCCGGTCTGTCCGGTCTGTCCGAGGAGACGGTGTGACGACCCTGAACCTCTGGCGCCGGCCCCTCGCCGAGCTGCCGGCCGACGTGTGGGACCGCACCGACGTGACCGTCCTGATCCTCGCCGAGACCGGCCTCACCGAAGTCCCGCCCGCCGTGGGCGCGTTGCAGCGCCTGCGCACCCTCGACCTCGGCCACAACAAACTCGCGGACCTCCCCGCCGAACTGGGCGATCTGACGGGCCTGCGCGACTTCCTCTACCTGCACGACAACGGGCTGTTCACCCTGCCCGACACCCTCGGCCGTCTCACCGCGCTGCGCTACCTCAACGTCGGCGAGAACCGGCTCCGCGAACTCCCGTCCACGATCGGCGACATGGCATCGCTGGTGGAGCTCCGCGCCCAGTACAACCGGCTCGCCGCGCTCCCCGACTCGATCGGCCGCCTCGGCGCCCTGCGCGAACTCTGGCTGCGCGAGAACCGGTTGAGCACCCTGCCCGCGTCGATCGGCGACCTGGCCAACCTGCGCGAGCTCGACCTGCGCGAGAACCACCTCACGGAGCTCCCGCCACCCCTCGCCGGCCTGCCCCTGCTGCGCCGCCTCGACGTGCGAAGCAACCGGATCGCCACCCTCCCGCCGTGGCTCACCGAACTCCCGGCCCTGGAGAAGCTCGACCTCCGCTGGAACCCGGTGACCCCCGCCCCCGCCCTGCTCGAAGCGCTCACGGCCCGGGGCTGCGAAGTCATCTACTGAGTTCGGGAAGGCCTGCGTAACCGGGAGCTTCGGTCCTCACGTGGACGGTGCCGCCCCGGTGTGCAGGACTTCGTCGCTCTCGGAGTCGACGACCTCCCAGCCGAGCAGGTCGGCGATCCCGGTGGCCACTGCCAGCGCGGCGGTGTAGCCGCCGGGCGTGGAGCAGATCAGCTCCACCACGTCGACCCGCGCCGGCACCCGGCCCTCGTGGACGGCGTAGCCGCCGGTCTCGCCGCGTGCGGCGATGCTCACATCGAGCCACTCGCGGTCGTCCTCGGCCCGGTAGGAAGCCAGGTCGGTCCTCCGGAGGCCGGGCACCGCGTCCAGGTGCGCCAGCAGCACTCCTGCCGCCACATTCCCGTCGTGGCGGCGGTTCGGCCGTACGGTCAGGTACCAGTACATGCCGACATCCTCGCACCGGCTGCTGTCCTTCCGGGGTTCCGAGGAGGCCGTCCCGGTCCACCCCCGTGGGTCCGGGACGACCCCCTCTGCTTCAGGCGGTGGTGTCCTGCGGGTACCACCGGAGTTCGACGGTGTTGCCGTCCGGGTCCTGGACGTAGACGGAAGTGGCGGTGCCGCGGGCGCCGTAGCGGGGGACGGGGCCCTCCAGGACGGTGAAGACGCCCGAGTCGATGACCTCCTGCCAGTCGAGGGGCTCGACGGTGAGGCAGATGTGGTCGACGTTGGACTCGTGCCGGGGGCGGTGCACCAGGTCGATGATGGTCTCGGCGGTGACCCGGACGGATGGGAAGGACACCTTGCCGGCCCGCCACTCGTCGACCCGGACGGGCTCCAGGCCGAGGAGGCCGGAGTAGAAGGCGAGGGACCGCTCGATGTCGGCGACGTTGAGGACGAGGTGGTCGAAGGCGATGACGCGCATGGTGGCGGCTCCGGGGGTGTGGTTTCCGCTGGTGACGGGTTCCACGATCCTCCGCCCGGAAGTGATCATCAATGCCGGATCGTCGTATGATCGTTGAGCTGAATTAAACGATGCTGCATGATGCCGCAGTGAGCGGTGCCGGAGTAGGCGATGCCGGATCGAACGATGCCGGGAGCGGCGGGCGAGGGGGCACCATGCTGGAGCGGCTGGAGACCGAGGTCTTCCTCGCGCTCGCCGGGGAACTGCACTTCGGCCGGACCGCCGAGCTGCTGAACCTCACCACCGGGCGGGTCAGCCAGGTGGTCAGGAAGCTGGAGCGCCGGATCGGCGCGCCGCTGTTCGAGCGCACCAGCCGGTCCGTCCGGCTCACCCCGGTCGGTCGGCAGCTGGCCGATGACCTCGTCCCGGTGGTGGCCGCGATGGAGGAGGCGCTGCGCCGCGCGGTGGACGCCGGCCGGGGGGTGACGGGCGAGCTCCGGGTGGCGTTCATGGGGGAGTGGACGGCGCCGGTGCTGCTCCGGGCGGTCGCGCTGTTCGGCGAGCGGCACCCCGACTGCCGGGTGGACGTCCGGGAGGCGCAGCTCTCGAATTCGCGGTCCGGCCTGGCGGACGGTTCGGTCGACGTCCTGGTCGCCTCCTTCCCCTTCGACGGCATGGCCACCGGGCCGGTCCTGCTGACCGAGCGCCGGGTCCTGGCGGTGCCGGCCGGGCACCCGCTGGCGGCGGAGGAGTCGGTGTCGCTCGACGTGCTCGCGGACCACCCGGTGGTGCAGTACCCGGCGGTGACGTCGGTCGGGTTCAAGCGCGACCGCACCCCCGACCGCACCCCGTCCGGCCGCCCCGTGCCCAAGGGGCCGTCGGGCGGGACGTTCTCCGAGATGCTCAGCCTGGTCGCGCTGGGCCGGGGCGTCCTGCCGGTCGGCGAGCACTGCCGCCAGTACTACCCGCGTCCCGACCTGGCCTACGTCCCGATCCGCGACGCCCCGCCGATCGAGCGCGGCCCGGTCTGGCTGCCGGGCAACACGACGGAGCGGGTCCGCGAGTTCGTCCGGGCGGCGGCCGACGTGGCCGCCGCCGGTGCGGCCGTGGCGCGGTAACGCGCTCAGCCCGCCGGGGTCGTGGCCGGCTGGTCGCAGAAGGTGCCGGACGCGAAGCTGAACACGGTGTACGCGCGGTCCGCCACGGTGAACTCCGCCGCCTCGCGCATGCCCAGGTGCCGGTGGACCGCGAGCGACTTGTGGTTGGACTGTTCGACGAACAGGACGCCGTGGTCGAAGCGGTCGCGCAGGTTCGCGTCGACCGCCCGCAACAGGCGCCGCACGACCCCGCGCCCGCGGAACTCCGGATCCACGACCACCGGCCCGTACAGGTAGAAGCGGTCCGGCGCGAGCCCGGCGCGCACGGCGGCCTCGCAGGTCTGACGCGGCGGCCCTTCGTCGAGGGCCGGGGAGGCGGGAGCGGTGAGGGCGGCGCCCGCGATCCGCCCGTCCTCCTCGACGATGTAGATGCCGGTGGTGGCCTCCATGCCGGCGAGCTTGTCCTCGTCGAAGCGGCCCTGCACGAAACCCCGCTCCGCGCGCTCCTCCGGGGACAGTCCGTCGCCCCGGGCGCCGTCGATCAGGGCGAGCACTCTGGCACGGTCGGCGGCGACTGCTGTACGTGTCGACAAGGTCATGCCGACAACCTATCCGGCCCCGGCGGCCGGGCGTTCGTCGGCCCGCGGCCCTTTGTGGCACCAGGGCGGGAGGGCGGCACAGAGGGCGCCGAAGGGAAGGAAGGCGGCCGCGTGCCAACAGGCGTACCCGATGAGGACGTTGCCGCTCAGCAGCATGGTGCTCCAGAGCGCCAGCGTCGTCACCGCGGCACTGAGCAGTCCGGCACGGGCGCCGGACCTCGGGTCCGCGGCGCGGAGGCCCGCGAGCGTCCACAACGACAGGGTGGCCGCGATGACGACCGGCGCCGCAACGGAGCCGGGAACGGCATCGAACGCTCCCGTCCGTTCACGGAGGAAGTCGAGCGACTGCACGCCGCCGGCCGCGAGCCCCAGCCATGCCGCTCGTCCCTTCTCACTCATCGGATGCTCCGAAGTCGTAGCGCACGCCGGTCAGTTGCTCCGAGGCCTCCCACAACGTCCGCTGCGCGCCGGTGTCGTGCGAGCCGGGACTCGAACTCCTCACGACCGGGTGGCCGCTGAACTCGCCCGGGCCGCTGGGGGCGTAGTACTCGCCTCCCCCGGCCTCCGGGTCGGTGGCGGCGCGCAGGATCGGCAGGGCGCCGTGCTGGGCGGTGTGGGTGAACGGGCGCCACAGTCCCCAGGACGGTCCCCGGAAGAGGGCGGGCATCGAACGGTTCAGCTCGGTGCGGGCCGCGCCGGGGTGAGCGGCCACCGAGAGCAGGGCGGAGCCCGAGGCGACGAGGCGGCGCTGCAACTCGTGGGCGTGGAGCAGGTTGGCCAGCTTGGACCGGGCGTAGGCGGAGGCCGGGCGGTACCCGCGCGTGAACCGGAGGTCGTCGAAGTCGAGTCGTGCCGACCGGTGGGCGGGGCTGGTGACCGTCACGATCCGGGCGCCCGGAGTGTCGCGGAGCAGGTCGAGCACGAGTCCGGTGAACGCGAAGTGGCCGAGGTGGTTGATCCCGAGGTGTGTCTCGAAGCCGTCCCGGGTGCGGCCGGGCGGGGCCCACATGACGCCCGCGTTGTTGATCAGGAGGTCCAACCCGGTGCACACCGTGTGGAGTTGGTCGGCCGCGGCCCGAACGGACGACAGTGCGGCCAGGTCCAGCGGCAGGGTGACGACGCGGGATCGCGGTGCGGTGCCGCGGATCCGTGCGGCGGCCTGTTCGGCGCGTTCGGCGTCGCGGCAGGCGAGCACCACCGTGGCGCCGCGCCGGGCCAGCGACTCGGCGGTGTGGAAGCCGACGCCGGTGTTGGCCCCGGTGATCAGTGCGGTGCGGCCGGTCTGGTCGGCGATGCGCTCGGCGGTCCAGCGGTGCTGTGCCATCCGATCCTCCTGGTGACGGAGAGTACAATCGGGATGAGCGTCCCGCTTTCACTATCCGGGACGCCCGTCCCGGTTGTCAACGGCGATCGGGGCCCGAACGGGCGGAGGGAGACGGGGCGTGCGGGCCGATGCGCAACGCAACCGCGTGAAGGTGCTCGAAGCCGCCTCGGCGGCCTTCGCGGAGGAGGGCCTCGCGGTGAGCGTCCAACGGATCGCCCGGCGGGCCGGCGTGGGCACGGGCACGGTGAGCAGGCACTTCCCCACCAAGGACGACCTGTTCCGGGCGATCGTGCTCAGCCGCGTCGAGCGGCTGGTCGAGCGGGCCCGCGCCCTCGCCGACGGGCAGGAGCCGGGCGAGGCCTTCTTCGGGTTCTTCGCCTACATGGTCGCGGAGGGCGCGATCAACCGGGGGCTGAGCGAGGCCCTGGCCGGCGCGGGGTTCGACATGGAGGGCGCCGCGATCGAGGCCGGCTACGACGTGGGTGCGGCCCTGCGCGACCTGCTCGTCGGCGCGCAGCGGGCGGGGGCGGTGCGGGCGGACGTGACCGTGGCGGACGTCAAGGCGCTCATGCTGGCCTGCCTCACGCGGGAATTCACGCAGCCCGAGGAGGGCTCCCGCGAGCGCCTGCTGGACGTCGTGCGCAGGGGGTTGCGGCCGGAGGCCGACTGACCGCGGGCCGAGCGGCGGGTCCGAGAAAAGATCACCACCGGCTTCATCCACCTGCTACGGTGGATCACATGAAGCGCGCTGCACTCGCCACGACGACGCCGGAGAGAGTCCCGGTGCGCTGACTGCTGACCTAGTCCGAAGCCCCGGGGCGAGTGCCCCGGGGCTTCGCCGTTTCCGGATCCACTCGTCCCGCCCTCCGAGTGGAGACCACCCCATGAACGTTCACGCCCCCGCCGACGTCCACGCCGCCCCCGCCGACGTCCACGCCGACTGCGCCGCCGCGCATGACCACGCCGCTGCCGCGCACGAGCACGTGCCCGCCGCGCACGACCACCGCAAGCTCGGCCGCGAGCTGGACCTCTTCGACACCGATCCCTTGATGGGCTCCGGCCTGCCCTACTGGCTGCCCGACGGCGCCGCCGTCCGCCACGCCCTGGAGGAGTACATCCGCGGCCGCGAGCGCCGCGCCGGCTACCGCCACGTCTACTCGCCCGTCCTCGGCAAGCGCGAGCTGTACGAGATCTCCGGCCACTGGGCGCACTACCGCGACGACATGTACCCGCCCATGCAGGTCGGCTCGGAGGAGATGGTGCTGCGCCCCAGCCTCTGTCCCCACCACGCGCTGATGTACCGCTCCCGCCCGCACAGCTACCGCGAACTGCCACTGCGCATGGCGGAGTTGGGTGGCATGTACCGCTCCGAGCTGTCCGGCGTGCTGGGCGGCCTCACCCGCGTCCGGGCGATCCAGCTGAACGACGCCCACGTCTTCTGCACCCCCGAGCAGGCCGCCGACGAGGCCGTCGCCGCACTGGAGCTGATCCGCGAGGCGCACCGCGCGCTCGGCATCGTGCCCGTCCGCTACCGCCTCTCGCTGCCCGGCGCGGGCGGCAAGTACGTGGCCGACCCGGCCCTTTGGGAGCGGGCGGTCGCGCTGCTCACCGAGGTGCTGGAGCGCTCCGGCGTGCCGTTCGAGGCGGCGGAGGGCGAGGCCGCGTTCTACGGGCCCAAGATCGACGTCCAGATCGCCGACGGCGCCGGGCGCGAGTTCACCCTCTCCACCGTCCAGATCGACTTCCACCAGCCCGAGCGGTTCGACCTGCACTACATCGGGCCGGACGGCGCCAAGCACCGCCCGGTGATGGTCCACCGCAGCGTGATCGGCAGCGTCGAGCGGGTGGTCGCCCACCTGATCGAGCTCTACGGCGGAGCGTTCCCCGCATGGCTCGCGCCGGCCCAGATCGTGCTGGTGCCGATCTCGGAGGCCGAGGTCCCGCAGGCCGAGCGGCTGCGTGCGCGCTGCCTGGACCTCGGGCTGCGCGTCGAGATCGCCGGTCCCGAGCACGGGAGCCTCGGGGCGCGGATCCGGGAGGCGCGCCTGGTGCCGTACCAGGCGGTGATCGGCCCGCGGGAGGCGGCGGACGGGCGCGTCGCGCTGCGCCTGCGGGACGGGCGCCGGCTCGACCCGATGCCGGCCGAGGAGGCGCTGGCGCGGATCGGCGCGCTGGTGGCGGCGTACAGCGGCGAGTTGTGGGAGGACGGGCCGGCCCGCTGATCCGATGGCATACGTACGACTAGTGCGGCAAGCGGTGTGTCGGATCGTCAAGATGGCTCGGCCGCCCGTCGAATGGGCGCGGCGGCCGAGTCCCCGGCCGCCGTCCCCCTCGTTCCGGAGGTACCCATGCGTATCCCGCGCAGGATCGTCGGACCCGCCCTCGCGGCGTGCCTGGCCCTCGCCGGCTCGGCCGCCGTCGCACCCGCCGCCCCGGCCTCGCCGCTCCCGTCCCGGCCGCTGCCGATCCCGGCGGTCCAGTACTGCGCCGCCGTCCTCGGCCACGTGCCCGGCGCGGACGGCCGGTCGCCGATGCTCGGGCGGGCCTGTTCGACGGACTCCCGCGAGGACGCCCTCGCCAAGGCCGACGGCGTGGGCCGCTCCGCCGAGCGGCCGATGGACCGCACGCTGCTGCTGGAGGAGTTCAAGGACGTCGAGTACGGGGGTGGCGTCCTCTACGCCTTCTACGGCGATGCGGGCGGTTGCGACGCCACCGGCTACCACCTCGTGAACTACTTCGACGTGGCGCTCAACGTCTCGTCGATGAAGGGCTACAACAACTGCAACGCCGTCCACCTGTGGTCCACCCTCGACGTGGAGAAGACGATGGACCTGCCGGCCCCCGCTCTGGGCGGCAACTTCAACGATGCCGTCCGCGAACTCCAGGTCTTCCACCGCTGAGTGCCCGTCCCGGCGGCCCTGCGCGCCCGGGCGGGCAGGGCCGCCGGGACGCGTGTCAGTAGGACTGGAGTTCTACCAGGTGCCCGTCCGGGTCCCGCAGGTGGGCGCTGCGCAGGTTCGGGCCCCACTCCGGACGGTCGGTGGCGGGCACGGCGAGGGTGCCGCCGTGGGCGAGGCAGAGGGCGAGCGCCGCGTCGACGTCGTCGACGCGGAAGGCGAGCATCGCGGAGTCCTGAGCGGCGGCCCGGACGGGCAGGTCCGCGGTGCCGAGGGTGGCGGCCATCGCGGCGCGGTCGTAGAGCACGAGGACGGCCTGGTCGTCGACGTCCCAGTTGGCGTACGGGCCTTCGGGGGCGCCCTTGACCAGGACGGCGCCGGTGAGGGGCGGGAGGACCGCGCGGTAGAAGCCGAAGCACTCGGCGAAGTGCGTGACGAGCAGGCGGGGGTACAGGGCGTCCATGACGAGGGCTCCTGGGAGTGACTCGAATATTAGTAGGTGCAGACCCACTATAGGAAGAACCCTAGAATCCAGCCATGACCCCTCCCGCCGCCCCGTCCCCGTTCCCGTCCCCTTTCTCGGGCGACATGCCGCCGACCCTGCTCGACCTCGGCACCTACCTCCTCTCCCGGATCGGCCGCACCGCGCGGGCCCGCCTCGGCGAGCGGCTGGCCGGGCGCGGGCTGCGGCTGTGGGACATGGCCGTGCTGGCAGCCCTCGCCGACTTCGGGCCGCACGCCCAGCGCGAACTCTGCGAGCGGCTCGCCCTGGACCCGAGCGACCTCGCCAAGATCGCCGACCAACTCGCCGCCGGCGGCTACGTCGAGCGGGCCCGCGACAGCGCCGACCGGCGGCGCGTGTCGGTGTCCGTGACGGACGCGGGTCGGGCGCTGCTCGCCGAACTCGACGCCGAGGCGCGGTCGGTGCAGGACGAGGTACTCGCACCGCTGGACGCGGAGGAGCGGGAGGTGCTCCAGGGGCTGCTGCTGCGCGTCCACGCCGGGCTGACGACAGGGCGGTTGGGCCTGTGAGGCGGTAGCAGGCGTAGGCCCGTGGGAAATCGGGTGCGGAGCGTCGGCGGGCTGGTGTGAAATCGAGGGATGGCGATCACGATGAGCACGCCGAAGGTCGACGAACTCCGTTCCGCTGTCGGCGTGTTGACCGACTGGCAGCACGACGACCGACCCGCGGAGCTACACCCGGGAGACGTCGGCTGGTTCCGGCGGTTCGGTGCGGAGCGAACGGCCGCAGCCGTCCGGATGTGGAGCCGGGCGGGGGAGCTACTGGCCGTCGGCCTGCTGGACGGACCGGACGTGCTGCGGCTGCAGATCGCGCCGAAGGCACTCCACGACGAGGAACTGGCACGGCAGGTGGCCGAGGACGCAGCGTCCCCCCGGCGCGGCGTGCTCCCGGAGGGCGAGGCGTACGTGGCCACCCCGCCGGGCGCGCTCGTCCGCGACCTGCTGGTGCGGCACGGCTGGGAGGACGGTGACGCCTGGACGCCGCTGCGCCGCGAACTCGGCGGGCCCGTACCGGAGCCAGGCGTGCACGTCGAGGTGGTGGGGCCCGAGCAGGCACCCGAGCGGACTGCCGTCCAGCGCTCGGCGTTCGCCAATTCCACCTTCACCGACGAACGCTGGCACTCGATGGCGGCAGCCGCCCCGTACGCCGCCGCGCGCTGCCTGCTCGCCCGCAACGACCGGGGCGAACCGGTGGCTGCCGCGACGGTGTGGTCCGCAGGAGAAGGCAGACCAGGCCTGATCGAGCCGATGGGCGTCCACGCGGACCACCACGGCCTCGGCTTCGGCCGCGCGATCGTGCTCGCCGCGGCGCGGACACTCCAGGATCTGGGCTCCTCCAACGTCGTCGTGTGTACGCCGAGTTCCAACGCCGCCGCCATCGCCACCTACCGATCGGCCGGACTCCGGCGACTGCCAGAGCTCCGGGATCTGCGCCGAAAGGCTTGAAGGACTCTCCTTCGTCTCCGGCCTGTCGAGCAACGCGTCGGACACCTCCAGCCTGCCCGGCAGATGGGATCCCCCAATACGGGGAAGGGAACCGCTGGATGAGCGGTACGTGTCACCCTGTCCGTGACGGCGGCGACATACCGGGGGAGGCTTGGTGGCTGCCAATGGTGACACCGAAGGAATAGCGGAACAGCCGGCCGTGTTCGTGGGCCCCCATCAGTTGCTGCGGCCGTTGGGCGAGGGCGGGATGGGGGTGGTGTACCTGGCCCGCTCGCCCGGACTGAGGCTGCTCGCGGTGAAGGTCATCCGGCCCGAGTACGCGGAGGACCCGCGGTTCCAGCGCCGGTTCCAGCAGGAGGTGGAGGCCGCCCGGCGGGTGACGGGGTTCCACACGCCGCCCGTGGTGGACGCGCAGCCGCGCGGTTCCCGGCCGTGGATGGCCACGGCGTACCTGCCGGCGCCGTCGCTCGGCGAGGTGGTCAGGCGGTTCGGCCCGCTCGGCGAGGCGGGTGCGCGGGCCTTGGGGGCGGCCCTCGCGGAGGCGCTGGCCGCGATCCACGCGGTGGGCGTGGTGCACCGTGACCTCAAGCCGGGCAATGTGCTCATCGCGCGGGACGGTCCGCGTGTCATCGACTTCGGGATCAGCCGTGCCTTCGACGCCGTTCACCTGACCCGGACCGGCATGGTGTGCGGCACGCCCGGATACATCGCTCCCGAGCGCATCGTCTCCGCATCCGTCACCTTCGCCTCGTCGGACGTGTTCTCGCTCGGCTGCCTGCTGGTGTACGCGCTCACCGGCCGTGCCCCGTTCGGCACCGGTGAGCCCGCGCAGATCAACCGGCGGGCGGTCTACGAGGAGCCCGAACTCGCCGGTGTGCCGGCCGTGTTGCGCCCACTGGTGGCCGCGTGCCTGGACAAGGAGCCTGCCCGGCGGCCCTCGGCGGCGGCCGTGCTGGCCGCACTGGTTCCGGTGGATCCGGCGGCACTGCTGAGTCCCGGCCTGCTGGCCGACCTCGACGCCCGGGAGCGGCAGGCCGCGACCGACCTGGCCGCGCCGCCCGCCGATCCGCCCGCGCTGCCGGTGCGGACGTGGCAGTCGCTCAGCCGCCGCGGCCTGTTCGGCCTCGGTGCCGGGCTCGGCGCGGGTGTGGCTGCGGCCGTCGGCGTGCCGCTGCTGCTCACGCGTCGGGCACGGGCGGCGGCCGGGACGGCGACGGTCGGCAATCCCGTGGACGCATGGGGAGCCGATGCGGGAGGCGCGAGCCCCGCGACCGAGGCCCCGGCCCCGCTGTGGAGCCAGCCGTTCAGCGGTGTGGCGGTCGACCATCAGCTCTCCCTCATCGGCTCGACGCCGGTGTGGTGGAACGCGGGGCTGGGCGCGACCGGCCTGGACGCCTCGACGGGGCGTCAGGCGTGGTCCCGGCAGGACGTCCAGTTGTTTCAGGCGCAGAACGGGCTGCTCTACGGGACGTCCATGGACTTCAAGAGTCTGGTATGGCTGAACGCCACGGCCGAGGACCACCGGATCCCGCTCACCGTGCCCACCGAGCAGCGGTGGGAGGCCATGATGAGCATGCGGGTCTTCGGCGCGGACGACCGGACCGTGGTGATGGCCCGGCAGACGGCCTCCGCCGGCGGCGGAGTCGTCGTCGGGGCCGATCTGGGCACCGGGGAGGTGCTGTGGCAGCACGACGTCGCCCAGGCGCCGGTGTCCGTGGCCCGCCTCGATGAGGCCTCGTACAGCGGTTCCGGCAGCCTGATGGGCCTGGTCGCCGACGGCAGGTGCTACTACCGCGACGGTGACGTCCAGCACGCGGTGGACCTGCGGACCGGAGTGTCCCAGTGGCAGGCCGTCGGTCTCGCGGGTGGCATTGCCGGGCAGCCCGCACGGCTGATCCGCACCGGCGAACTGCTGCTGGTCGTCGTCGGTCAGACGGTGGTGGCCCTGGAAGCGGCCACCGGGCGGCAGCGCTGGCTGGCTCCGCCCGTCCCGCAGGCGGTCTTCGGCTGTGCACTCGGTGCCGGCAGGCTGCTGCTGTCCGGGAACCTGGGCACCGCCTACTGCCTGGACGTCACGACCGGCAAAGGGCTGTGGCACTCCACCGTGGCGACGGCGACCTCGCCGGGCACGGGGAGGGACTTCCGGGTGCCGTCGGCAGGCGACGGCTTCTTCGGCGTCTCCCTGCTGGGCGGGCCGTCCGGGGCCGCCGTCCTGGACGCCACCGCAGGCGCGGTCCGCTGGGTGTCACGCCCGGCCTCCGACGAGGGCCAGTGGACCACCGCGGCCGTCGGCGGAACGCTCTACTGCGCCTCCTCCACCACGCTGCGCGCCTTCCGGGCCGGCGCCGCATGAGCGCGCAGAGCATCGGTCCCTACCGCATCCTGCGCAAGCTCGGCGCGGGGGGCATGGGCGCCGTCTACCTGGCCGCCACCGGCAGCGGGCGCCCCGTCGCGGTGAAGACCGTGCAGCAGGAGTACGCGGCCGACGCCGAGTTCCGGCGCAGGTTCACCCAGGAGGTGGCGGCGGCCAGGTCGGTCAACGGGGCCTACACCGTGGCGGTGGTGGACGCCGACACCGAGGCGGAAGTCCCGTGGCTGGCCACCGAGTTCGTCGCCGGACCGTCGCTGTACGAGGCCGTGGTACGCCACGGCGCGCTCGCCGGGCCCGCGCTGCAGGTCCTGGGAGCGGGCCTGGTGGAGGCGCTCGCCGCGATCCATCCCTGATCTTGCAGGGTATCCCCGGCTTCAGCCGGGGAGGGAATGCATCCTTGGCCCGGAGCCGCGAAGCGGCGGAGAACGCTGCGTTGT